>NZ_NTFS01000141.1 GCF_002289455.1 Brunnivagina elsteri CCALA 953 | reverse complement strand
CCATGCGGTAATACATCGGACTATCCGCGCACGTAAATTATTCAAACGCCAGCAACGTATACTAGTAGCGGTTTCTGGTGGACAAGATTCCTTGTGTTTAATTAAATTACTGTTAGATTTACAACCAAAGTGGGAATGGGATTTAGGTATTGTTCATTGCGATCATCTTTGGCGTGATGACTCGAGTGTAAATGCGGAACATGTTGAAAATTTGGCAGAAATTTGGAAAATACCGTTTTATTTAGAAATAGCAGATGAGCCAGTTAATAGTGAAGCAACCGCAAGGAATTGGCGTTATCGGGTATTAGAATCAGTCGCACTTATTCACAACTATTCATGTATTGTTACAGGACATACGGCAAGCGATCGCGCTGAAACTTTACTTTACAATTTAATGCGCGGCAGTGGTGCGGATGGTTTGCAAGCCTTAACATGGCAGCGTATACTTCCTGATGGTATTGGTTTGGTACGTCCTTTGCTGGAAATAAATCGC
Organism: Brunnivagina elsteri CCALA 953; assembly: GCF_002289455.1. Classification (GTDB taxonomy): domain Bacteria; phylum Cyanobacteriota; class Cyanobacteriia; order Cyanobacteriales; family Nostocaceae; genus Brunnivagina; species Brunnivagina elsteri. The sequence goes on along the minus strand of NZ_NTFS01000141.1, from coordinate 14,631 downwards.
GATCAAACAGGACAATTTTGCCAGGATTTTCAACTACCAATTTGGCAAGACTCAACCAATGAAAATTTCAAATACGCTCGTAACCGCATTCGTCACGAGTTAATTCCCTATTTACGGGAAAATTTTAACCCGCAAGTTGAATCAAGCTTGGCACAAACAGCCGAACTACTACAAGCCGAAGTGGAGTATTTAGAGCAAGCAGCTAAGGAATTGCAAGAAGAGGCAATGAGGGAAGGAAAAAGGGAAGGAAGAAGAGAAAGGGAAGAAAAACTTTTAACGAACCTATCCCCACTTTCGACTGACAACTCCCAATTACCCTTAAAACTAAATCGTCGGATATTACAAAACGCACCACTTGCGCTACAAAGACGAGTAATGCGGCAAATTTTGCTAGAAATACTTCCCTACGCGCCCAATTTTGAGCATATTGAAAAATTAACTGCTTTGATTATAGCCCCACAAAAAACGCAAACCGATCCATTCCCCGGAGGTGCGATCGCACTTGTCGAAGGAGATTGGATTTGTTTGCAAGCGATATAAAAAATAGATTTATTTAAAAAATTTTGTAGGGGCAAACGGCTGTTTGCCCTTATTTATGTCTGTTTGCCCTTATTTATGTCTGTTTGCCCTGATTCAGATTACATCCAGACGTTGGCTTATTTTTCCGAATCAAGAAAAACTCTAAGAAGCAGCTAACTCAGGTTGAGCGATAAAACTCATTAAAACTTCCTGCATCTCATTAACAGCTTCCTGTTGAGAATTGCCAGATTCTTGAACTTGCGTCAAAGAATCACTTACTCCTTGTAACTTCTGCCGTAAACCATCCACAGAATCCTGCATTGGTTGTAAAGTATCTTCATAAAACTCCAATACAGCTTTTGATTCTGCTTGTGCAGTTTGGAACAATTGTAAGTTTTCTTCCTTGACTTTCAACTCTTGGCGTTTTTCCTCCATTTCCTGAATTTGACTATCAATCATTCCCTGAGTCAAATCGATACTGGCTTGGATTTGCTCAATTTCCCGTTCCATGCTTTGTAACTCATCAGACTGCTGGCGACGTTGCGATTCGATTTGTGCCAAAATTGGAATTAAATCGGCTTGATTTTCCTGCTGTTCGCTAGTTAATCCCTTGCCTTGTCTCCGTAGCAACACCATTTGATGTGCGCGCAATTGATCTTGACGCTGCAATAAATTGCGACGTTGCCCTACCAGCGTTTCATTTAACATCTGGTAAAGGTCCTTTTCATCCTTCAATTCTTCTTCGTATAGATTGCGATCGCTATCCGTAGTTTGGCTAATTTTTTGTTTGAGGTCTTCTATAGTTTCTTGTTTATACTTAAGCTCTAGCTCTTGGTCATTAACAAAGCTCGAATCAATACTTAACTTGTCCTGCAAATCCTTTACCGTTTGTTCCAAATCTTCTAACGGCATCGACTCCAAAGCTTCAATATCAAAGGATTCGTCTAAAGCTACACTTCCAGACATCGCAGCCAAGCTATAAACCTGCTGATACATGTCTTCTTGGTAACGTAAATAACCCCTCAAAATTACTACATACTCTTGCTTACTATTAACCTTGGCAATATTATCTTTCAACTCAGATGTTTGATGCTCAAGTGCAGTTTCGGTAATTTGTAATTCATTCTGAATTTCTGCAAATTCTTCCAACAAAGCCTCAATTTCTATTTGCTGTTGCTCAACTTCAGTTTTTCGCAACTGAAATTTCTGCCAATGGGGATTTAACAACTCCTGCTGCATATCCGTCATTTCCACAGCAAAACCTAAATGCTCTACCACAGCATCCGTAGCAGGTACACCATTTGCCAAACGATCGAGCAACTCACGCAGTAGCGCAGCACGTGCCGCATCCACAAAAGTTCCCTGTTGGTGTTCCGCTTGGTTTTCCTCCAAACGTCGCTGTTGCCCCCGCAGATGCTCCCAAGCACCTTCAAGTTCTTGGCGATTACGTTCAATTTCCTGCGTCAAACGTTCAAATTCGGCACGAGACGAATCAACCGCTTGCTGTTGGGAATCTAAATTTTGACACTCCTCCTCCAATTGTTGAAGTTGTGCAATTCTATCTTCCATTTCCAGTTCGCGACGACTAAGTTCCTGCGCTTGGAACGTCAACGACTCCTTCCACTGGTCAATTTCTTCTTCTTTTGCCTTGAATTTTTCTACTTGACGAGAATAATTCTGCAAAATATTAACTAAAGGTTTTCCAGCCTCTTGAATGCGTTGCACTTGGCGTTGGGGACTCAACTCCACCATCACCATCGCACCGTCATTTAATTTGCTAGCTTCCTCTGCGGTAATTACTTCTTCAGTGATAGAACTCCAGCTTTGGTCGTTTCGCTGACAAGCTAAAAGCTTAAGTTCAGCCTTACCATTACTGAGTAAACCGCCTTTTTGTTTTTGTACTTCTGCTAAATACAGCACACCTCTATTCCTTTTGATGCACTTAGGGATATTGTTAAGAGCTATACATTAAATAACTATAAGGCTCACCTGAACTGCCATAGTTACAGACAGAGAAGGCAGGTATAACTATTTATATACGCGACATTTCAAATAAAAAATTTCAAATAAAGAATTTATCAGAGTAGTTTGCCACGTCATCATATTGTGTCTTTGGTTTCACATGGATGCCTACCGTGTTATCACTGGCAAATCTGTAATTCTTACTTTCTATGAATACCTTTTTTATTTGTAGTAATATTCAATGCACAATTAACTTATTTTTTACCTATTTGTAAATATCTAAATATAAATGGGCACAATAGCATCAAGTGCAAACGGGATGACCAAATTTTAGATTTGAGATTTTGAATTATTCAATCCAAAATCCACCAATCTCAAAAAGGTTTCCAGCCCTTAATCACCTGATTTAAAGGCTCTTAATACATCTTAGGGTCAATCTAAAATCCAAAATCGTTTGACTAGGAGTGCCTTGGAACTAAATGCAGGGAAATTTAGATGAAATCGATCTTCGCAGTATCCTGCAATTGATTGAGTTAGGGCAGCGAACGGGGGTATTATTTGTCGAAACCTGTGGGATTGGCAATACACCTCCAGGATTAAGCTACACTTATCGAAATCAATGGGGTGCAAATACCAAGCAGCTTTTGTGTAAACAGAGCTACTTACCTGATAGTCAGTTCGGTTGTTGGTTTGTATTTTTTTTGAATGGTCAAATTATTTATGCAAGCGATCGCGGACTGAGTTTATCTCGGTTGGATGATTACTTACGCCATTATCGGGTAAAGGTACGACTTGATGAAACGCTATTAACTGCAAATTCGTCACAGTCTATTCCTGAGTACAGCTATTTATGGGCACTACTCGAACAAAATATCATTAACCTTACCCAGGCTCGCATTATTATCCAAGGCTTAATTCACGAAACTATTTTTGACTTGTTAAATTTAAGGCAAGGAAATTTTATTTTTAAAGTTACCCCCCCACTTGCACCTGTATTAACAACTTGGCAAACTACGCCAGTTGCGGCAAAGATTGCTAAACAGGTGCAAAATTGGAAACTGCTTTATCCATATATTTGTTCCCCCGATCAGTTACCAATGCTCTCAGATGTCACTCGGTTACGTGTATCCCTACCCCCAGCTACCACCAACAAGCTCAAACAATGGGCTGATGGCAAAACATCGCTGCGTCAACTAGCACGTTATCTCAACCGAGATATTTCCACTGTTGCGAAGGCAATATTTCCTTACGTACAACAAGGCTGGGTGAAGCTAGTATATACAAATACAATAGAAACAGTAGCAACTCAGGATAGTCAGGAGCTAAATCAGCAGCAAAAGTCGAAAATTAGAATCGTTTATATTGATGATGCAAATAGTGTTGGTAAATCAGTCGAGTCGATTTTGAATTCCCAAGGCTTTGATGCGATCGCGATCGTTAATCCCCTAGAAGCCCTAAGTCAAACTTTGACACTCAAGCCAGATTTAATCCTATGCAGTATTACCATGCCAGAATTGGATGGTTACGAATTCTGTGCCATGCTACGGCAATCAAAATTTTTTCGGTTTTTACCAATTATTTTCCTGGCAAACCAAGATGATTTTATTAATCGGACTCAAGCCAGAATGGTAGGAGCAACAGACTATTTAGCCAAACCCTTTCACGAAAATGAGCTACTAATGTTAATTAAAAAATACCTTCAGGATAATTCTAATTACCAAGATATAAATAATACAGGACTTGTCGATCCCATCAAAGAAGGGGTACAAAATAATATCACGGATATCATCGACTTTACCGAAACAGATAGAAAGCGATCGCTTATAAAATTTGTCAAGTAATAGAATTAATTTATACATTAATTGATTGTGGGGATTCAGGGAATGTTCCATGTTGAGGGACATCTACATTTACTGAGGTAGATAGGCTTATATGAGTACAGTTCTGATTGTGGAAGATAGTATTGCCCAGAGGGAGATGATAACAGACCTCCTCAAGGCAAGTGGAATGACAGTTAGCCACGCTAGTGACGGAGTTGAGGCTTTAGAAGCAATCCTCAGCGAACCTCCCGATTTAGTGGTTTTGGATATTGTCATGCCCCGGATGAATGGTTATGAGGTTTGCCGTCGCTTAAAATCCGACCCCAAAACCCAAAATGTCCCTGTGGTTATGTGTTCCTCTAAGGGGGAAGAATTTGACCGTTACTGGGGGATGAAACAAGGTGCAGATGCTTATATCGCCAAACCGTTTCAGCCAACCGAATTGGTGGGAACAGTCAAACAACTGCTGCGAGGATAAAAGGATAAAGAAAGCATGGTTAGCAAACCGGACTTTTTAGTGGGTAATGGAGAAGATCAGTTTCGTCCTGAGTTTCAGGTCGAAAGTCCTGAAGGTGAGTTGCATTTGCGATTTTTTATTCCCTCGCATCAGGAGTTTGCGCTGCTGGCAACTGGAATTCGCGAAGTTATCGAACTAACTCCCGACAGAATTACTCCCATTCCGAATGCTTCACCTCTACTTTTGGGTACTCTAAATTTACGAGGTCGAGTGATTTGGGTGGCTGATTTGGGTCAGTTTCTTGGGGATGGAACAGCATTAAACACCGACAGAGGCGAAATACCCGTAATTGCGATTGAAGAACAAGAAACAATTGTGGGTTTGGCAGTAGACGAAATCGGTGGGATGGATTGGCTGGATGTTAAAAATTTAGCGTCACCAACTAATATTCCAGACACAATGGCTCCGTTTCTACGGGGTGAATGGATGTTAAACGCAGAAAGCACTCAGTGTCTGCGACTGCTGGATCAGACCGCAATATTGCGGAGTGCGCGGTGGGCAGGATGAAATTCGGAGACAGTGAAATGGCAGCAACTATAGACGATTACGCGCAAATTTATCAGCAGGCTCTGACAGCCTATGCACAACAAAAATACGAAGAAGCAGCCACTTTAATCGACCAAGTGGTGGTGTTTTTACCACAAGACCCCAATACCCATCTATTGCGGGCACATGTTTACTATGTTCTCCAAAATTATGATATTGCTTCATATGAGTATCAGAAAGTACTCGAACTAAGCAACGATTCAGAAATTGTTGGTTTTGCAAAAAACGGCTTGGAGAGTATTAGTCAATATCAAGTACAGTTTGATGATATTGATACGCCGGAAATTGCAGACAATGAGCAAATCAATTTCTCCGATTTGGTCGAACCTGGGGAGTTTGATAGTCAAACAGGTGGAAATGAATCTCTATTTGGGGATTTAAATAATAGCGGCTTTGACTTAAGTGCTTTTGGTGAAAGTCATCAAGATGGGCATCAAGGTGACAATATATTTGAGGATTATTCCTCAAGTAATCCCTTTAACATGCCAACTGATGGTACGGGATTTGGTGTATCTTCTGACGATTCTTCTGGGACTTCAAACGGAAATCCGTTTGTTGCGGCAAAAGAAAAGTCTCAACCTAGTGAAGGTACAAGTAATGGGGAAAAACAATCAGAATTAGAATTGCCAGCATTTTGGCAAGATGAAATTCCCACCAATAGTTTTACCGATGCTGCAAGTCATGTTAGTGGCAAAATTGATAATAAGTCAGCCCTAGAAAATACAAGCCCAAAAACTACAAATAATCCCCAGCAAGGCGAGTTAGATTTACCTCTAAGTGGCAGTTTTGAGAATACTTCCTCACTTCTTGGGGAAATAAATGAAATTGATACGACAGGGTATTTGAATTTTAATATACATAGTGATACTGATGATGAAACGATTCATATCAGTGGAGTTAAGGATACAACCGATAAAACAGCAGGGACAGAAATACCTAAAACCGACACTTTAGCATTTACTAGTCAAAGCACTAGCCCAGATGACTTTGATAATGAAAATATCAGTCAGTCCACAACGGAGACACACGCACGTCCTGCGGAATTTTCAACCTTCAGCATGGATTTAACGCAAGAAGGAAAGCCTCACAGTTCTGGGATGACGGTCGAGCGTGACAGTTTTGATGCTGATGATAGTTTTGATTTTGAAGCCTTTGAATCGGCGTTTGGTTCCGATAGCTTAACAGACAAAGAGCCTTCGGTTACTGCGGGAAATACCAGTAGTACAACGAGTAATAAGGCTGCTAAGGGTAAGGGGAATAAGGTTGAATTTTTAGATGATTTTGATGAATTTGATGACTTTGGTAATATTCCCGGATTTGATTTAACTGGAGAATCGACTTTTGGTAGTTCGCAACAATTGCATTCAGGTTCATTTGAAAATTCAGTTAAACCCTCTTCGGAAAAATACGCAGCGACATCAAAGAGTAAAGAAAATGGTAGTCAGTTTGCTGATGGGTTAGGAGGATCGGTCAACTTCGGAAATACCTCCAGTAAGTCGAATATGGCGAAATCGACCCTGGGAGGGGAGCGGGAAGATGAATTATTTAGTATTACTTCCTCACAAGAAGCCGTACCAATTTTTACTCAATCCGATGTCAGTCACGTTGAACCCCAAGTTAGTGTTGAACAGGGTTTACTAGCACCTTTGGAAAATGCCACCCTAGAAACCAAACAATGGTTTATTGCGGCTACTGTGGGGGTCATTTCAGCCCTAGCTGTCGCTAGTGTCAGTTTTGTGTCGGCGAATTTTTTCTCCAAGGCTGAAGAACGTGCCCCGATTCGGAATACGGGTTTGGCAATGGCATTAGCTGCGGGGGTTGCGGGATGTGCGACGACTCGGTTGATGGGCAATCTCACATTTAAGCAAATTCGCCGTACCACCAAGGATTTGCAAAACCAATTTGATGCGGTGCGTCAAGGAAATATGGGTGTGCAAGCCACTGTTTATTCCGAAGATGAATTTGGGCAATTGGCGGCTGGCTTCAACGAAATGACTCGTGTAATTTATACCACTACAAGCGAGGCGACGCGGAAAGCCCACGAGCAGGAGGAAGCGAAGGAAAACTTGCAACGGCAGGTAATTCGCTTACTTGATGATGTGGAAGGTGCGGCGCGAGGTGACTTGACGGTGCAAGCGGAAGTTACAGCAGACGTACTGGGTGCGGTTGCGGATGCTTTTAACTTAACGATTCAAAACCTGCGGGATATTGTTCAACAGGTGAAAGTCGCAGCCCGCGAAGTCACCAAAGGGGCGACAAATTCGGAAACATTTGCTAGGGCATTATCGACTGATGCATTGCGTCAAGCTGAGGAATTGGCGGTAACGTTGAATTCAGTACAGGTAATGACTGATTCGATTCAGCGTGTGGCAGAAGCTGCCAGGGAAGCCGAAACTGTAGCACGAGATGCCAGCGAAATCGCCATTAAAGGTGGCGAAGCGGTGGAAAATACCGTGGCAGGTATTTTAGAGATTCGTGAGACTGTGGCGGAAACAACCCGAAAAGTGAAACGGTTGGCGGAATCATCGCAAGAAATTTCTAAAATTGTGGCATTGATTTCCCAGATTGCTTCCCGTACCAACTTATTAGCGTTAAATGCATCGATTGAGGCTGCGCGTGCGGGGGAAGCGGGACGAGGTTTTGCGATCGTTGCGGATGAGGTACGTCAGCTTGCAGATAAATCAGCAAAATCGCTGAAAGAAATCGAACAAATCGTGATGCAAATTCAAGGTGAAACTAGTTCGGTAATGACAGCGATGGAAGAAGGAACGCAGCAGGTAATTGCGGGTACGAAACTTGCGGAAGAGGCAAAGCTATCGCTCGATAATATTATCCAGGTTGCTAACCGTATCGATATTCTCGTGCGATCGATTACTGCTGATACTGTAGACCAAACAGAAACCTCCCGTGCGGTAGCGCAGGTAATGCAGTCTGTGGAATTGACAGCGCAGGAAACTTCGCAAGAAGCCCAACGAGTTTCTGGTGCCCTACAACACTTGGTGGGTGTATCCCGTGACTTGATTGCTTCTGTGGAACGTTTCCGTGTTGAAACTGCGGAATCGAGATAGAAGTTAGGAGTTAGGAGTTAGAAGTTAGAAGTTAGAAGTTAGAAGTTAGAAGTAAAAAATATTAATTACTAATTCATTAATCTGAACTTACTAATCAATTTCTTTTAACTCACCAACCCTAATTTACAGTCCTTAACTTCAAACTAACGATTTACAATTAAATAAACTAAATTAATTTAACAACTCATAGCTCATAATTCATAACTTCTAACTCGTAATTAACTCTTAACTTTAGAATTATGTTACCGGAACAACAACAGCGTATTTTAGGCTATTTCATCGAAGAAGCGAGAGACCATCTCAATACAATTGAACAAGGGTTGCTCAACCTCCAAGGAACTTTAAACGATCAGGAAATGATTAATGAAGTGTTCCGGGCAGCCCATTCAATTAAAGGTGGTTCGGCGATGCTAGGTTTAAATAGCATTCAGAGAACTGCACATCGACTGGAAGATTGCTTTAAGGTTTTAAAAGAAAATCCAATTCAAGTCGATCAGAAATTAGAGTCTTTGTTTCTTGGTGTTTCTGATACCCTAAAATCCCTATTAGAGCATCTCAGTGGACCATTTGGTTTATCAGAAGAAACAGCTAATACTATAATGTCAGAAGCCGAGCCTGTTTTTGGTTGGTTGCACGAACATTTAGAGTTATTAGTAGGACAACAAGGTGGTACTATAGATATTGAAAAGCCCAAACCTGTTACTATCACCGTCAGTACACCTACATTTATTCCGGCTCCACCACCAACAAGACAAAGCTTTGCTCCTCTAGCAAGTGGGGATAGTTGGCAGCAGTTTCAAAACCAAGTACTGCAAAAATTGCGAGATATGTTGCAATTATTCAAGCAAAATCCCATACCTGAAAATCGTAAGGGGTTGGAAGCTTGTTGTCAGTATTTAGCAATAATTGGTGATGACTTAAAGTTAACTAATTGGTGTCATTTGTGTCGTGCTTGTGCCAGTGCGATCGCAAATCCTGACAATAGCTATTTGACACTAGCCAAAGTCGTAATTACGGATATCAAGCAAGCGCAGGAGTTAGCATTAACTGGTAGAGATGCGGAAATTGCACTTAGCCAGCAACTCGAAGCCTTAATTGGTGTCCCAGAAATTGAGTTGTTGGAACTGAGCAGCGATTTCTTTGAGGAACCAACTACGGGGATTTATACATCTGCTACATCTCAAGATACAGAATTAAACGAAGACGAAATTGATTTTTCTGATAGTGATGATATTTCTGATTTTATCACTAATGCTAATTTCAATATTGAAGATAATAGTGATAATATTAATTCGCTGTTTGATTTATCAGAACAACTCAATTCTGAAAGTAATGAAGGGTTAAAATTTTCATCAGATAAATCATCAGGAATTTCATTAGAGAAAGATGATTTTGTCGATTCTTTATTTGAACTATCTGAGCAAATTGACTCTGCTGAAGAAGCCGATATTGAGCTAGATTTAGGATTAGATTCAAGATTTACAACTGAAGAGAATAATATTAATTCGCTGTTTGAGTTATCAGAGCAAGTTGATAATAATTTTAGTGATGCGTTATTAATTTCTAAAGATGTAAGTAAAGATAAAGTTGGAAGTAACAATTCACTTTTTGGAAATATAGAAGAGATTGATAGAGAAATTATAAACAAAACTACAGTATCATCTGTAGACGAAACTTCGAGAACTAATATTATTATCGATCAGAATGGACCAGAAGTTGGAATTGCTGAACTTACTGAACTTGACGAATTATTTAAGGAAGATGCTCCCGAACTTGATGGTACTTGGGAAGGGGAAGAAAATATTGATTCAAAAGCTATTAATGAAGCAAATCCAGAGGATGATGAAGCCGAAATTCAAACTAATAGTGAAGTAGCAGATTTGCTAGTATTTGAAGATAGTACTAGTATTCACGATCGCTCTCCAGATAGTAATGAAGAATTCACGATAGTACAGTTATTTGGTAATTTTCTTGATGAAGATGAAGAAAAATTAGAAGAACCCCCAGTACCTTCAACAAACTATCACGATATTCAAGACTATACGATTATTTCACCAATTCCAGACCAATCGGAACTTTTGAATGGTGGGAATCTAAATTTCAGTGATAAGGAGGATGATTTATTATCTCTTGGGTTTGATGATAGTTTTAACGATGTTCCTTCCCATGAAAAATTAAATATTAATGACTATAGCAACGAAAATGGAGAAGTTCCAAAGTTATTTAATAATGATGATGCTTCTGAATCTTCTCGGTTTGATAATTTGTTTGCAGATGAGGAAAATTCTGAAATAGATGATGCAATCTCTTTAATTGAAGATAATCAATCTGGAATATCTGAAATAGAAAGAATTAATGGTGTTGATGATAATGTTGATAGTCTTTTAGAAAATTTAGAATTAAAAGAAAATTTAGAATTAGAAGAAAATTTACAAGTCACATTAGAATCTAATCAAGTATTAACAGGTTTGGAAACTAATGATAACTTATCTAGCACTGTAGACTCAGATATATTAGATAATCTATTTAATAGTCCTTCTTCTACAGATGTAGAATTTTTACAGCCGGAACTTTCTTATCAAAAAAACGATTTAGCTGACTTCTGGAGACAAACAGAAGCAATACAAGATACACAGCCATCTGAATTTGAAATTAATAAAGATATTGCTACAGCATTAGAGGAAAGTTTATTTGAAGTCACTTTAAATAATAGTATTTTTAACTCAACTCAGGATGCAATAATTTCTGTTGAAGAGAGTGATAATTTTGATATTTATGATTTAGATATTGGCTATCAAAAGGAAGAAGAATCACTCGATTTGTTTGATGATGATGGTTCTGGAGATTTATTTGATGAGTTAACACCATCACAGATAGCATCTGTATCTTTATCTATAGTTAATACGAGCGATAACCGTAATCATTCGCAGCAACCAGAAGCACTGGAATTTGCACCAGAATTTACACAAAATCTGGCAACTGAGTCAACAAAAACAGATACAGAAAATGCCAGCGATGAGATTCTACAAGTTGCATTTGCTGAAGATTCCGAAGATTTGGAAACATCAGCAACAACACATCAATTACTAACCGAAATTAATAATGAAACTCCAGAAAATCCATCAGAGATAATCCTTGTAGAAATTGAACCTATTACAAAACATGACAATTTAGTCGATGATTTCTTCGATGTTGATACCGTCGCACCATCTATTAATGAGATAAAAGATACATCCGAAATTCCAGAAATATTTGAACCTTCAACACTAACAAATGCAGAAATAAATTTTATCGATGATTTGTTTGGTGAAATTACTGTTCCGCAGCTAACTACTGAATCTCATTCAGAAAATAATGTTATTGAAAATATTGAAAATATTAACAATAACATTAATGAAAATACTGATTTAATTTTACCTGTAGAATTAAATACAACAGGTATTAATGCAACAACTATACAAAAGTTTGATGCCGGATTAGATGATGATTTGCTAGCAGATATGTTATCGGTTGATGAGTTGAAAAGTTTAGGAGCAATTTTAGAACCTCCTTTAGAATCTGCTGCTGATGTTCCAGTATCTGATTCTTCAGTAAATTTTGTATCAGAGACTTTCTCATTAGAAGATTTAACATCAATTGAAGTTGAAGATTCACTTTTTGCTAGCGAGGAAGTTAATAATCTAGAAATTGATAATCTGGGATTTAATAATCTGGAATTTAATAATCTAGAAATTGATGATCTGGAAATTAATAATCTGGAAATTGATGATCTGGAAATTAATAATCTGGAAATTAATAATCTGGAAATTGATAATCTGGAAATTGAAAGCAAAGACGCAGACGAATCTGATGAATTTGACCAACTAGATGCGCTGCTTGGTGATTTTAATGCACCTGAATTTAATGCGGATTCATTGGAAGACGATGATTTTGCCGCACTTGATGCTTTACTGGGTAACAGTATTACACCCGTTGTTGCTGCTGCGAGTACAGCAATAGTAATAAGTGCAGCAACTATGAGGCAGAACCAAACCGATACTATTGATGAATTTGGCGATTTAGAAAAATTGCTGGCAGATGCCGATCAAAGTATATCAACACCAGGGGCAGGAACAAACACGGGGAAAATCCAACGTCCACGAGCAGCGCGATTCGAGCAATTGATGAAGGTATCTGTTAAGCATCTTGATGATATGAGCAACCTGGTTGGGGAGTTGGTGGTTAACCGTAACACTCTAGAACAGGATCAGGAACGCTTACGTCAATCACTCGATAATTTGTTGATTCAGGTACACCACTTATCAGATGTTGGTGCCAGGATGCAGGAATTGTACGAGCGATCGCTATTAGAAGCGTCGCTGTTAGCTAGTCGTAAAGGTAGCTTTAGTAGTGGTGGTATTAATAGTAGTAGTAGTATTGTTTCTAACCATAATAGCGATCGCGGTTTTTCGGAACTAGAGATGGACAGGTTTACACCCTTCCACACATTATCTCAAGAAATGATTGAGTTAATTGTTCGAGTGCGAGAGTCTGCAAGCGATATTGATTTTGTCACTGAAGAAACCGAACGGGTAGCTAGACAATTCCGTCAAGTAACGACGCAATTACAAGAAGGTTTGACGAGAGCTAGAATGGTTGCCTTCTCCCAAGTTACCGACAGGGTAAAACGTGGTGTGCGCGATAATGCAATTAAGTGCGGGAAACAAGTCAATTTGATTATCGAAGGACAAGATACTCTCATCGATAAGATGATTTTAGAGCATTTGACCGACCCGCTCGTACATATGTTGAATAATGCGATCGCACACGGAATTGAAACTCCTCAACAACGGCAAAGCAAAGGTAAATCTGCTGTTGGTACTATTAATGTTCGTGCTTTCCACCAAGGGAACCAAACCGTTATTTCTGTCAGTGACGATGGTGCAGGAATCGATCCCGAACAAGTTAAGCAAAAAGCTCTCAAAGTTGGGTTAATTACTCCCGAACAAGCTAAAAAAATGTCGCGTATCGAAATATACGAACTATTATTCCAACCAAATTTTAGTACTAAAGATAAAGCCGATGATTTAGCTGGTCGTGGTGTGGGAATGGATGTGGTACGTACTAGTATCAGTGAAATAAGAGGTATAATTAACACGGACTCAACCCTGAACAAAGGCACAATTTTTACAATTCGCTTACCCCTGACTCTAAGTATTTGCAAAGCCCTCAGTTGCGTCTCCGATAAGGCACGGATAGCTTTCTCAATGGATGGTGTTGAAGATACTCTCGATATACCAGTTAGAAATATTCAGAAAAATCCCGCAGGAGAATCGTTTATTTTTTGGCGCGATACCCAACTACCTTTCAAACCATTAAAAGACCTCCTAACTCTCAACCGTCAACTTAGCCGAGGTAGTGTTTACGGAGGAACTCGTGAGGATGATATGGTATCAGTTGTAGTGATTCGTTCCGGGAATACCCTGATTGCACTCCAAGTTGACCAAGTATTAAGTGAGCAAGAGATAGTAATTAAGCAATTTGAAGGACCAGCACCTAAGCCCATAGGTGTTGCAGGTGCTACCGTCCTTGGGGATGGTCGAATTATGCCAATCGTCGATGTTCTCGAACTTCTCGATATTTTCCAAGGACGTACATCGAAACAAAGTGCTGTTACCATCTTCGATGCACCTAACAGTGGTGGTACGGAAAGTACAAGTTCAAAAATTGACCCAACTGTACTTATTGTTGATGACTCCATTACGGTTCGCGAATTACTCTCTCTGTCATTTAATAAAGCCGGATACCGGGTTGAACAAGCCCGCGATGGACAGGAAGCTTGGGAAAAACTTCGTTCCGGTTTACCTTGCGATATCGTCTTCTGCGACATCGAAATGCCTCGCTGCGACGGACTAGAACTACTTTCACGTATCCAAAAAGAAGCCAGTCTCAATCATTTACCGATCGCAATGTTGACTTCGCGAGGTGCCGATAAGCATAAACAAATGGCGATTAGTTTAGGTGCTAGTGGTTACTTTACCAAACCCTATCTCGAAGAGGCATTACTTGAAGCCGCAGCACGAATGCTTAAAGGTGAAAAACTTGTCGGCAATGGTTAATCGGATTTTGGATTTCCCTTGCTATCCCGAAATTAGCTCCCCTTTGGAAAGTAGGGAAATTAGAAATATTGTTCCCTCCCCTTAATAAGGGGAGGGTTAGG
>NZ_NTFS01000140.1 GCF_002289455.1 Brunnivagina elsteri CCALA 953 | reverse complement strand
CCCCCACACTTCGTCCCTTCAATTGGTCAGTGGAAATTATCAAATCATAACCATTCCCTATCTCGCTTAAATCTCGTGGAGCGAATGTACCTTTTCCCAGTTGCCAAGTTTTAATCAGTGGTTGATTTTCGTCATCTACATCTAACCCAGCATATCTTTCTTTAATGCCAAAACGAGTTTGAAATGGTGTTGCTTCTTGATTCCCCAAAGATGTATGAAGCCTTACATCTATTTTCCCATCACCGTCACCAACAAGCGCGATCGCATCCGAATTTGGCATCACCCCACCATTTTCACCAGTGTTCGCATCCACTACCAAAACTCGTAAATTTTCCCGCTCCGAGAAACTTTTACAGGGTGTAAACAAATTTGAACCGTATGCAGCACCAAAATGAGCTTGGTCAAACAGCTTTTCTCGCAACCCTTCATCCATAAAATAAAAGCGGCGATCGGCTGCAAATTCCAGGCTTAATCCTTGAGATGTAAATTGCTTCAAATCATCTTCTGTTGTCAATCCCTGATATACAACTCCCAATTTAAACGTGGCATTGGGTGCAAAATACTCTGCCAAACAGTATTCGATTTTTTCGATAATTGGCTCACCATTGGCGATAATTGGTTTACCCGTTTTAGTACAGAAGTGTTCGAGATAAATTGCCATAAACCAGGTTGATTCATCATTTCGTCTCCCAATCTATGGATTTATACGTTAATGAGTAGTACATCTGAGGTCGAGAACTTGTCTATCACTAACGACGTAAAATTACATCTCTTCGCTGGATTATTGTATGATTGAGATGCATTAGTATATTTGTATTATTGAGGGAGTAAATTTATGGATAATGCCAAACGAATCGTATTACAACCTTCAATTTGGGATACGGATAATTTGGGAGATTTAGTTGCAGAAGGTGTTATAGATTGCGACGATTTATCATTACGTGCTGTCGGCGAATCCCAAAGAGAGGAATATTTGCGTTTATCACGAGAATGGGACGAGAAATTGGAAGATTATTGGAATTCTATTGGTTGGGAAGAATTCAAAGTTCAGTATGAATTATTAAACACAGAGGAAGGGAAAATATGAATTAACGATTGGGATGATTGAATTGGTGGCTAATCGGGGAAAGCTCTGTTAATTTACATACCAGAAATGGTAGGTTTCAATCTGCGGAATTTCCCCTTAGTATAAAAAAACTAATTAGGATTTACAAGTTGTATCGATAAATTACCGAACGGAAAAAATTTCCTATCGGGCAAAGGCAATAGTTAAATCATAGCTGCCGAGTTAGGGGTTTGCCATAAACGGTCGATATAGTTACGTACTTCTACTGGCGATCGCTCACTGTAGAACGCAGTTCTGCCAAAATCCGCTCTACTTTTTCCGGTTCTCATCAAAAATTGCTGGCTTACCGAATGGCAAAAGTTGCCTATCGGAGAGAATGAATCCCAAATTATGAGGATGCTAACAAAGTTTTGACTAATTGATGGAGTGATACTAATTGGCTAAAAAGTCTAAGCTTTTATCAAAATTGCTTTTCAGTTTTTTGTTTTTGTAGCCTAATTCATTAGGTATTGAAATCATTTATTCCACTTTAAATCCGGCGCAAATCTTCAAACCGACAACTAATTTCGGTTGCATTGAGATTCAGTAAACTTTTCCTTTCAGGATAATTAACATAACAAATTTCTGGGTTAGTTGGATGCATTCTCGTAATTCTACCACACCAATTATATGCAGGGCTATCCGGCTTATTACTTGCTACTTTTTCCCATACTCGCAAATTATGAGGATTTGGATTCTCTACAGTTGAGGTTGAAGTATTAGCTCTTCGTTCGGGAAATAGGATTAGATTTGGTTGATTTTTAACAGAAGTCGTATTGCTGTTATTTACATTAGCCTTAACATCATTTATCTCGCCACTTAATAATTTAAATAGATTATCTCTATCAATTATTTCATCATTCTGATTTACATGATTCTGAGATTTAACTTCGATTTCTGATACTTGTTTTATTGCCGAACTTGCAACCTCAGTATTTTCTGATATCTCCGAATTATTTTTCTCCTGCCATTTTCTATAAGCTTGCTTTTCGCGAATATTTAACCCATTCCAAACCCTTAATTTGGCTGTTGAATTTAATCGACCAACAAAAGATTTTACAAATGAAAAACTTTTATGTAGGATTGCATGTTTAACTGTAACAATCGATTTTTCTATTACTGCTTCATCTTGCGAGTGATAATCAATACCTTCACCTATCGCAATACCAATCAATTCCATCTGAGCTTGTAAAAGCTTCGGCTTGAGGGCAAATGTGGACTCATACTTAAACCGAGATTCTTTGTATGTAAAATCTAAATAGTTTGCATCAGGTGGAGATTTTAAGTCGAGGATTATCCACCAAGGTTTATAGTTAATTAGAGATGCAATTCTTTCAGAAACTCGAAATTTCACTTCTTGAGGACTAACATTCTTTTGAGTAAATGATTTTTGAAAATGTTCTGTAGCACGTTGTATTGCTGATTTAAATTCTCTTTTAATTAATCCTTGAATCTGTTCTTTCGCTATTGGCGAACCGGGGTTAGGGATAATTTCCAGCAAATAGCGCCAATAGTGTTGTACGTGAATTCCCCAAATTTCTGAATCATTGTTAAAAATTAACCCATCATACCAATCCATTGGAGGATTATAGTTAAATTCCTGCTCGAATAAATTATCAAGATTATCGATAGGTTTACATTTATTGTAAGCATTGACAGCACGAACTTTCAAAAATCGAAATTGTTGCTGTTGTTCCTGTGATAAAATTTCCTCAAACTTACGTTTTGTAGCTCTAACATTTTTCTTTTCAGAGTCGAATATATACCCACAAAAAGGGCAGATTTTCTCGTAGTTTGCAATCAAAGAATCGCATTGGGGACAAGTTTTGGTTGGGATGTGACAGTAACCTTGGTCTGTTTTGCTACGCCAGGGAGATGCGGAAAGTCCCAGAAATTTGGTTTTACTCAGAGCAACCACACCACCGGAATAGCACACCATAATTCTCTGCCAAATTTTGTAGTAAGAACCTGTGTGAGCTTCATCGAGGATAACTAAGTCTATATCTGGTGGTAATTCTCGGTTTTGCAGGGTTTGCAGCATAGCAATTTGCACGGGATTGGAGTAATCTGGCTCATAAAAATCCCTCCAAATAATGCTAGGTTCGATACCGAAGAATTTACTTAATTTATCCCTGGTTTGGTGAACTAATTTACCGCGATGAACCAAAAATAAAACCCGTTTCCCTTGATTTACCCAATCAGCGATAATTTTGGCAGCGATGATTGTTTTTCCCGCTCCCGTTGGTGCATAGAGCAAGATGGATATTTTGCCAGCATCAAATTTTTCGTATACATGAGAAATTACCTCAGATTGGTATCCTCTGAGGGTTAAATTCTGGCTGTTATGTGATGATATTGGTGTCAGCAATTCTCTTTTTTGATTATTAGTTAGTGCCACTTTAAATAAATTTTTGTAACTGTTCAATAAAATCGAATCAATGTAACTGGACAATTATTTGCGCTAATTGTAACTTCTCCTATCAAATACAACGATAATTTCTAACTATTGACGTATTTTGCGAACTCAATCTATCGAGAAAATCTACCAATATCGATAACCGCAATTCGATTTCCAACATGGGAAGCGATTTGGAGCGGTTTCACCAAAGTTAAGCTCTAGTCGCTACGATTAGTCGATCGCGCTTGTCGCAGTTGGAGACTTGCTCTGTATAGGCGATTTGGTGCATAATATTATTCCCTGTAAAAAGGTTGCTCATGCGGTCGCTTTTGCTTACGAGGCTTGGAGCGATCGCATGAGTATTTGCATAGAATTAGCATATACAATGACTATCTTTTTTTGTCAATGCAATTTTAGACGTTGTATATACAAAATTAATCGGAACCCCTATTTATATCGAACAAGTAAGTATATGCATTGCATAGACAAAAAAACAAAGCTAGTCTATGTATAGACAGATAAACTATGGGAAATACTATGGGTCAATTAAACATCCGAATTGATGAGGAGCTAAAAGAAGCTTTCATCAGAAAAGCGAAGGAGCATAATACCTCTGCTACAGAACTATTAATTGAATATATGAAGCAGTATTTAGTGACTCCTTATAAGAACGAGTCTCAAAAGATCGAGGAATTAGAAAAAAGACTTGTAAAAGTGGAGCAAGTCCTGGGGGAATTGGCAGCCTGAGAAGCGAACTTCTGTTTCTCAGGCAATGGCGCGATCGCGTTCGTAAGTCTTTAAAAGTTAATTCTAAATCCCCTGATGATGAATCGGGGGATTTTGCGTAGTTAGCTCGTATATACATTTTTATGCACTGCCTTGACTTGCCTATGCAGTGCATATACTATATAGATAATAGATTTAATACTCGCGGAGCGATTAGCTGGGTGAGTAGGTGTTGATTTTGTGCCGTAATCAGGCTCGATTATATCTTACGTTTTCGTATTAGCCTGCTTTTTGTACCTACAAAATTTCTGCAAATACAATGGGTTCACGAAGAAAGAAGGAGGAAGAAAGAAGAAAGAAGTACCCACCCGTTAATTGGGTAAGATTGAAACAAGCGCAAAGTTTGTGGGGACGGAATACGACACACAAAACTTTGTAAGAACATCTTTTTTTTGACTGAGAAGCTCTCTAACTCAGAACTAAAGTTTTTATTAGTTATTCCTTCTTATTCCTTCTTCCTCCTTACTTCTTCCTTCATTTGTAACTTAATATGGTAGACCCACAAAATATTGCACCAGCTAATACAATAGTTGAAACAGGTACTTGCTCAACTAGACAAACATATTGATGATTTTGTGAGCAGCGCAAACTGACACTCAGTGCGCTTGCGCTATCGCAATCAAGAAATTGTAATGACGGCATCAATTTAAATTGCCACTCCTTTATCCCTGTGCGTTCGCTTATTTTTAAACTCCAAATTGAATTAAAGCCTTAATTCAAAGGGAAAAGGGCGATTTTTAATTAAGCAGGGAATACAAGGTGATATTTATTACCTTGTTATTAAGTTTCTAGAAACATCTATTTAAGACATAGAGGGCTATCTATAAAACCATAAAAATGGCTAAAACCTTGTTTGAACTCAAAATGCTGGAATTGCTTGTAGAGCATAGATTGTAAGCCCTATAAGGGTTAATTAAATTTTCAGGTCAAAAATGAGCGAACGCTGAGTTATCCTGCGTTAAAAATTGGGGGAGATATGAACACTATATCTACGACGGGCAGCTATGCCTATACATTTGAGGTCAAAGATGAGTTAGGATTTTGCACTCGTCTAACCGATGGAGTTAGCGCAATGACGGTAACAGCACTGGCTGATTTTTGTGGTACACAACAGCAGACAATTACCCAATTACTTAACCGTTTAAGAGATTCTAGCCCCATCACGAATGATTTACCAAAATCCTTAGAATGCTTCGCTGGTAAAGAATGGAGACTCATCACGAATGACGAGAAAAATAGCTTGTTCGTAATTGACGAACTATGCCACGCCATTCTCGAATACTATGCAATAGATGCGAGAAAATATAAAGGCAAACAAGTCGCTGTTAGTAATTACCGGACGATTGCCAAAGCTGGATTAAGGGTATTTATCTGGTCACAAACTGGGTATTCTCCCCAATCATTTCTTAGTCACGACCAGATAGCGTTGCTTAACTTGATACCAGCTATGCAGGAGGCTATTAATCAACTCCAGTCACAAGTACAAAATCTACTACCACCATCAAGCGATTTTATTCCTCCCGGATGGGATGCGGATGTTTGGGAAGAATTACCCCCGCAAGATAAACGGCACTTTCGGTTTCTGTTCCGTCGTCGTAACTTTCAACCGAGCGAGCGTATTGAGAATGATGTAAATAGCTTGTTTGTGATGACAGAACAAGTCAAACAAAGGCAGAAAGAAGAATTGGTAAAAGCAGTTGGTAAAATATCATCCGACGAAAAAGAAGCCTTTGAAGCTGCAAAACAAGAAGCATTAGCGCGATTTCAAAATGAGCAAGCTTAAGTTCTCCTTGGAGGTATATAGATATGAGCAGACTAATTACCCCAGAATCCCCGCTTTTAGTGCCACCTCTATTGGCAGCAGAGATTGGTTTGGAGGAAGCATTGATACTCCAGCAGATACATTATTATTGTCAGATTTCCAAGCATGTCAAGGATGATGGCAGAATCTGGTTTTGGAAGACATTGAATGATTGGGGTGAGACATTACCGTTCCTAAAACCATCAAAAATTAGACGTGCGATCGCAAACTTAAAAGAAAAATTCAAACTAATTGATATTCGCCGTCACAGCGAAAAAACTTGGTATCAAGCAAATTGGTTCACAATTAACGTCGAGAATCTGGAAGCCCTATGGAATAGCATTTGTCAGAATCAGCAAATCAATGCGATCGCATTGAACACATCGAACTGTTCAAATTCAGCAGATGATATCAAAGACTTCCCTGCTCCCGAGTTCTCTCCACAACAACACGGTGTTGACGAGGAAAAAGTTGACTGGGAAAAGTTGGCAAAGGAAGCTGAGATTTGGGAACAGTCCCAGATTAGTTGCTGCGTTGATAAAACAGATTCTCTAGAAGAATCGTCAACCCAATGTCAAGAGCAGTCCGAGATTACTCACTACGCTGATAACACAGAACAAGTTAACTCGACTAACGCCAAAGATAGTAATGAGGGTAATTTTTCCGAAGCTGGGGCAAAAGTCGAAGTTGATATGACTTTACATAGTCCGACAAAACCTGAAATTCGAGAAATTTGCACTGAGTTAAAAAGATTACGAATTAATCCTGACCCTTGTTTGGGAGTAATTAAGAAATATTGGGAGAACGTGGAGAGTGCAATTTCTCGTGTCAAGGAAGCGGTTAAAGAGGGTTGGTGTAATAATCCCACGGGTTTATTTATCAATAGCTGTAAAAGTGGCGAAAAACCGAAAAATACTGTGGATACTGGGGTAAGTACTTGGTTTGAGTGGGCAAGGAGGGAAAGGATAGTACTAGCAATGTCGTCCGGTTTTGTTTACACGTTCCAAGGAGAAGCAGTGGAAATTGGGGAGATGATGCGACGGTATCCGAATAAAGAATGAAATTTTTGCGGAGCAAATGCTTTAATCTCACGGAGTTACACTCCGTCCTGACTGCTTGACGAATGCATCAATACTTTACGTAACTCCACTGCATGGAAGATACTCAAAATATCACATTGCCAAGTTGGTAACAACAGCGTCATGACAATTTCTTCTAAACTATTGAGCCAACAAAGCACAATTGCAAACCAAAGGGTGTTTGCATAACTAAAACCAAATAAACCTATTGTGGCAGCTAGAAGAGTTAACCCCCAGCTTTTGGCAGTGTATGTGTGGAAGCTAGGAAATTTTTTAAATTTAATCAGGCTAATGGCAAACAAAGTTAATTGAATTGCGATCGCAGATAATAAAGGTACTTGAAAATCGATGATTACTTGGGGATATACCAACCAAGTGCTAATTGCCACACACAAATACAAACAAATATCAGCCCAGCTATCTGCTTGACGAAGTTGGGGTGTACTTACCTTCAAGCGGCGGGCAATGATACCATCAAAAATGTCTGAAAGTACGGCAATAACGTAACCGATGATAAACCAAAAACTGGTTTTATGGTCTAAAGCATCAAAAACTAGTAAAGGAGCTAGAGCGAAACGCATTCCCACTAAAATACTTGGAAGATGTGACAGTTTTATCATCGTTCCCCACGTTAATTAAATTAGTATAAAAACTGTCGCGATATCGACAAATTTGCTACAAGTATAGCAATACTCATTTAAGCCCCTAATCATTCGTCAAATAAAAGGAATACTTAGATAACTTATAATCTTTCAGCACTTTTCAAAATGCCTGAGAACCTCAATAAAACGACATTTGGACAACGTTGTCTAAATGCTGGGATAGGGTTTAACCCAGAATTAATAGCGTTAATGTTTGCTCTTTCTACAATGGTAATCGAATCTATAATTCCTCCCATCTCTTGCATCGGTTTCAAAAATTGCGTGGCTTTCGTTCGTCAATTATAAACAAGCTATTTTCTTCAGCCTTTGCAATGAGTCTTCATTCTTTACCAGTAATCAATTTGTTCATGATGGGGTGGAATCCCGAATTAAGCTGAAACTAAAATTTACCGAAGTGTAAAATTTGCACTTCGGTGACAAGAATTGGACGAATTGGGTAACCTTTCACACTCCCCCCTACTTCTCAACGATAAAATAAGGGTTTCGAGCATTTTAAGGGGGGGGAATGAATAGTTACGAATTGGAAATTGGACATCCATTTAAAGTTGAATCACAACTCGGGGGTTTGAATTTGATATGCTTTCATCTTTTTCTTTTAGCCCTTGAACATAAATTCTATTTCGTATTCAACAGCTTGCTTTTGGTGCATGGCTAAAAATGCCTCGCCAATTTTGTCGGGGTCAAAACTAGTTCCTGGTGCTACCTCTCCCATAATGCTAATTAACCCCACTCGAATCGGAGTCTCTTGCAATTCCTGTGCAAGTGTCATGGCAAGACTGCGAATTCCGGCTTTCCCGATACTCATCGAAGCTGCACCATCCCAAGGATAATGCGCCCAGCCACCGCCAGTAAATAAGATACTTCCCTGTTCTTGAGCTTGCATTGCGGGTAGCACAGCTTTGGCTGCAACCAATGCTCCAACCACATTCGACTTGAAATCTTCGAGCAATTTATCGCCACTGATACTCGTTGGTTTGCCATAGCTGCCGGAGACGACGTTATAAATTAGGACAGATGGCATACCTTGGGTTTGAATTAAAGACGCGATCGCCTGTTCTAAACTAACTTCATCGCTGGCATCTGCCGCAACAATTTGACAATCGATACCAGCATCGGTAAGTGATTTGACTTCTTCTGCATACTTTTGCGGCGATCGAGAAATTAGCCCCAAACTAAAACCTGCTCGACCAAAAGCACGCGCTATCCCCAATCCAACACCTGTTCCAAATCCGACAATGATACAGTTCTTCATAATTAATCTAGTCCTTGATAAAGCATCTAAATTTTGGAATTGAATTAATGCATTAGGTTGTATTCTTTGGTTTTACCTTCAAAGCTAGCGGGATCGTAAAAATAACGTTCGTGAATTATTCTGCCATCTTTCCAGGTTTGCAAACCGACTTCTTCTAGATGAAAGTGATAGCCATCCTTTGTAGTTGCATCCAAGTGCATTTCCACCATCGAGCGATCGCCATCCACCAACACCGCATTAATTTGAAAATCGTGAATTTCCTGGACATTGGCATTCATCAGTTTTTGCCGTTCGATACTCAGAGTTCGTCCCACACGTGGAGGTTGCATATTTTCTTGCACAACCACATTTTCGTCGTAATAGCGATTATAAACTTCCTCTGGTGGTGGATTGGTTTTGAAAAATTCGAGTAGCTCGTGGATGCGGTTGTTTTCAGACATGGGGATTCTCCAAATGTTTGATTTTATTCGATTGAGTTGATTTTAGAAAAACTGATTACTTTTAGTAAATTAATGACGCGATCGCTCAGTTAAAACTTCAATAGAAACTCAAATGGAAGCCAGTAATTCGCGGGCTGCATCCATCGTCAGAGGTTTATTGTAAAGTAACCCTCCCGGTTCCTGGTTGATAACATTGCTGATTTTACCAGTATCAATTCCCGCAAAGCCACTATCCGTAATTAACTGGGAAACCGTCGATTTCGCACCAGTATCGTCCCCGCAATAAAACACAGTGTAGGGATTGGGAAGATGGTGTTCTTCAGCAAAGATTCGGGTTGGCAAAGTGTTGTAGGCTTTAACAATTTTGCTTTGGGGAAGTTTTTTGGCAAGTTCTAGAGCAGAACTGACGTTGGGAACCCGTTGAACTTCCCCGGCATTGTTACGTATGTAAGGATTGGTTGCATCGATGATGATTTTACCAGCCAGCTTTCCAGCAGATGCGATCGCTTCATCGGTAGTCCAGTAATAAACTGCCAAAAAAATAATATCTGCAAATTGGGCAGCATCTGCTATCGTACCTGCTTTGGCATTATTTCCAGCATCAGCTACCAGTGTTGCCAGTTTTTCGGGATTACGAGAACTAAATAACACCTCATGTCCTGCTTTTGCCCACAGGGTTCCCACTGTACCACCAATACCCCCGGAACCAATTACACCAATTTTCATGGAAATTCTCCTATTTGACTGCGTAAACATCGAAATCGGCGGTAAATGTGGCGAAATTAATTTCCGCAATGCCCAAATATTGCTGGGGTATCTGTAATAGTTAAGATAATTCCCACGACCTTGGTAATGATGCTACGTTCTTGCGGTATTTGGTAGATTCTTGCGATCGCTTATAACAACATGGGGAGTCACCCCCACAATCCGCTTGAAGTGGCGGTTTAAATGGCTCTGGTTGGCAAATCCAACTTCTGCGGCAATATCGGCAATTCCCAGGGAGCTATGCAATAAAAGTTCCTTTGCCCGTTCAACCCGACAGCGAATTACAAATTGGTGGGGAGCTAATCCTGTAGATTGCTTAAATAGTCGAGCAAAATAAAACGGACTCATCTGTACCAATGCTGCCAAATCTCCTAAACTCAAATCCCGATCCAAATAATCATTGATGTAGTCCGTTGCCTGCTGTAACTTGTGTTTTGGTAAACCGTGGCTCGTTGGTGGTACAACTGCTTGGCTAGCAACAGAATAATTTCGCAGCAGATGGAGCGCTAAGGTTTGGGCAATATTCTCTACATAAAGCCTGCCGCCAATTTGGGAAAATTCGAGTTCGGCTTTGAGTGCTAAAGCCATACTGTGAATTAAGGGATCGGGGGTTGACAATAGGGGTAAAAGCTCGATTGTGTCTTTTCCTAAAACCTCATTTGCTATTTGGGTAAGCAAAGTCGGTTCAATTCCCAGCAATAAAAATTCCGATTCCCGCTCCCAGCGCAAAATGTAGTCAATATTGGCAGGATATACGGCAATATTTCCCGGTAGAAATTGCTCTCGCTGCAACCGTCCATCAATCACCCGTTCAATTTTGCTAGCCGAACCCAGATTAATACTCAAAATATGCTGAGAAAGGCGATTTTCCGGCATCTCCCAAGCTGGTTGACGGTGGTGTGCTAGAAAAATACCCTGCCAAGCGGATGGATTGCTTACTTGTACGGGCGATCGCGGAAATATTTTTAAGAATGATTCTGCTTCCTTGAGATTGGCTGTTAGCGATCGCTCTTTGGTCACTTTTTTGCACCCCTAGTTGCACCCTTACTAATTACCCTATCAAAGATGCGAGCATAGTGTTGTAGAACTTCTGTCTCATCAAAGAGGTGTTTTTGTCAGTTTTCCAATGCTCGATCTACCTGCTTCAATGAAGGCTTCTCTTCAAGCGATGTCACAGACAAACTGCTACTCAAGTGAGAATGTCGTGCGATCGCATATGGAGGAATCGTAGCAGTTACCGCACATTCATGGAATGGAAATTGTTCAAGCACCTCTCTCTGTGTTTTGAAGCTGCCATTCGAGCTTGTCCAAGCATTTTTGGGATTAGTGAACCTTGAGTCTGTGATAACTACGCCAGCCAAAAGCAACGCGAATTAATTCCCTACATCCGACATTCCTTATCACAACGAAAAAATTAGGGGTTGACGATTAGTGCGCTCTAAGTTCTACAGTAGTGAGCATGGATACAGAATTGACAATTCAGCAGGTGGCTTCCCTAACGGGATTAAACGTGCATACATTACGCTACTACGAACGCAACGGTTTGCTTAAACCTGTCCCTCGTGCAGCTAATGGGCATCGTCGATATTCGTCGGTGGATATTGCCAGCATTGAATTTTTAACTAAATTGCGGATGACGGGAATGCCGATTCGTCACATGCAAAAATTCGCCAAGTTGATGCGGAAAATCCCCAAGGCACAATTAGCGATCGCAGAGAAATACTGGAAAGCCACGAGTCTCAAGTATTACAACACCTGGAAGAACTTCACCGCAATTTAGCTGTAATCCAGAAAAAAATTCAGTTGTACAAAGAATTGGAAATAACAAATCGAGGAGCAGAAAAGCAATGAAAACTCGAAAATTAGGGAATCTCGGTCTGTCCGTTTCTAGTATTGGACTCGGTTGTATGGGAATGTCTGAGTTTTACGGTGTTACGGATGAGGCAGAATCAATTGCTACCATCCATCGCGCTTTAGAAATGGGTGTGAATCTGTTGGATACTGCCGATATGTATGGAATTGGGGCAAATGAAGAGTTGGTAGGGAAGGCAATTTGTCATCGTCGTAGCGAGGTTATTTTAGCGACAAAATTTGGTATCCAACGCAACGGGGAAAGTGGCGAACGCTCTATCAATGGCAAGCCGGAATACGTACATCAAGCTTGTGATGCTTCCTTGCGGCGATTGGGAATCGATTGTATCGACCTTTATTATCTCCACAGGGTAGATACCAACGTACCAATTGAAGAGACAGTGGGAGCAATGGCTGAGTTGGTCAAGCAGGGTAAAGTTCGCTACCTGGGGCTTTCGGAAGCTGCTCCCGAAACCATTCGTCGTGCCCATGCAGTTCACCCAATTAGTGCCTTGCAGTCGGAATATTCTTTATGGACTCGTGAGGTGGAGGATGAGATTATTCCTACAATTCGGGAGTTGGGTATCGGTTTTGTGCCCTATAGTCCGTTAGGTAGGGGTTTTCTTTCTGGGGAAATTAAGAGTCCAGAGGATTTTGCGGCTGATGACTTTCGCAGGTTTTTACCGAGGTTTCAAGGCGATAATTTTAACAAGAATATCCAGCTTGTCGAACGGGTAAAGGAAATTGCTTCCAATAAAGGTGTAACTCCCAGTCAGTTAGCACTGGCTTGGTTGTTAGCACAGGGAGAAGACATAGTGCCAATTCCGGGAACCAAGCGACGCAAATATTTGGAGGAAAATATTGCTGCTGTGGAAATTATTTTAACGGAGGATGAATTACAACAGATTGAGGAATCAGCACCGAAGAATTTTGCAGTAGGAGAACGCTATCCGGCAAATTCGATGGGTAGTGTGAATCGTTAGCCAATGCGATCGCTGGTAGCTTCTTGATATAGTAGGTAAATTGTGGGGTGTCACATCAAATTAACTCCACAATTTCTCTGATTTTGGCAATTAAAAAATTAGTTTCCTCCAAATGATGCTTTTCTAATTCTCGATAACGTTCTTCCCACGATTTGCTTTCATCGGGTTGATATCGTTTCACTTTTATCCATTTATAAGTTTCTATAATTTCTCTTTTTTCTTCTGGTGTCATTTACAGTTACCTTTTATTTATTATTGCGATAGCATTATGATTGAATACGGTTATTGTGGATTTTCTACTCAAGCGATAAGCGGAACTTAAGACCAGAGGCATATCGCTTAAATTTGAGCCAGTCGTTCCCGCAATTGGGTATACCGTTCCTTCTGATTTACAGACCTTACAGCCATTGCGTTAGCGAAGCTTATCGCAGATATCGCCTTCTTGGAACCGACAATTATCGCCAATTTCTTCGCACGAGTTAACCCCGTATAAATCAAGTTACGTGATAGTAGCATGTAGTGTTGAGTGTATATCGGCATAATTACCACTGGGTATTCCGAACCTTGGGATTTGTGGATAGTCACACTCCAAGCTAAACCAAGCTCATTCAAATCTGCGTAGTCGTAGGTAACATCCCGCTCTTGGTACTGGACGATGACTTCCTGTTCCTCAGTGTCAATGTTGGTAATAAATCCGACATCACCGTTAAATACCTCACGGTTATAATCATTGGTAAGTTGAATTACGCGATCGCCTACCCGAAAAACAGTCCCACCTCTTGTTACTTCTAGTTTCTGTGGACTTGGAGGATTAATCAACTGCTGCAACACATTATTGAGATTGCGCGTACCCACCAATCCCCTGGTCAGTACAATTCGCAGTTCGCAGTTCGTAATTCGCAGTTAATTTCCAATTAATTAATTGCGAATTGCGAATTACGAATTGCCAATTGTTTGGTCATTGGGGATAATACTTGTACATCGGCTACAGGATTAAAACCAAGTTTAGGAATAAAATCTGTAATCAACTCACTAATTGCTTGAACACCATGTTCCGGTTGTTGCCCACCACCATGCCAAAGACAATCAGATTGAGGATTATTAGAAATTGGTTCAATATTTGGGTATTGCCCAAGGTTAATTTGGTGGGCACTTCTAATAATCGCACTTGTTTGGGCTTGGCGAAATATTTGAGTAAGACGAACTACGGGTACTTTTCCCGAACTCATTAAATCTGCTAACACCTTGCCTGGTCCAACGGAAGGTAGCTGATCATCATCACCAACCACCAGAATTTGGCTGTCTTCGGATATAGCTTTGATTAAACTGTATGCCAAGAATAAATCCAACATACTCGCCTCATCGATGATAATTGCTTTTTGCGGCAGGGGATTTTTCATATCCCTCTTAAACCCCATATTCTTGGGGTCAAACTCCAGCAATCTATGTACGGTTTTTGCCTCCAATCCCGTCATCTCAGTTAAGCGTTGCGCTGCCCGTCCTGTTGGTGCTGCGAGGGCAATTGATTTACCCATCGCCTTCCACAGTTCCACAATAGTACGCACACTAAACGTTTTCCCGGTTCCTGGTCCACCAGTAACTATTAATACTCGTGAGTAAGCTGCCATCTCCACAGCTTGTTGTTGTTGAGGTGAAAGTTCAACTTTGCGACTTTCGGTAAAACGTGCAAGCCAGGTGCGGACTCGTTCCATATCTGGATTGATGGGGCTTCTTAAACGTTGGGCGATTAGTAGTGCTAAATTGTTCTCTGTGTTGAAAAATGCAGGATTGTAACAAAGTAGTGTTTTGTCAGGGGAGCTTTCTCTAATTAGTTCGTCCGCGAGGGACATATTTTTGATGATTTGTGCGATCGCTTCTTCCATTGGTTGGTGGTCATCGGTTTTGAGGCATTTGGAAACTTCCTCAATTAATTCGGGTTGTGGTAAATAGCAATGTCCATCTTCCGATGCGGCATTGATTATATGGGTAATCCCAGCACGGTAACGAAATTC
>NZ_NTFS01000014.1 GCF_002289455.1 Brunnivagina elsteri CCALA 953 | reverse complement strand
CAACCTCTCCGATGTACGCTCGTCTAATGCGGCTACCTTTGGAAGTCACTCCGTGCCTACCCGCAGGGTACGCAGATGGGAGTGTACCCCACCCAAATGAAATGTGCTGTAATATCAAATGTTGGGTTATTACTAAAATCAAATAATATGCATGGAAACAAACTCAATTATATTAGTTAATCCATCGCGAGTTTTCAAATTAGTAAAAACAAAAGGTTTGTCACCACGCATTTTCTTAGTATCCCGTTCCATCACACCCAAATCAGCACCAACATAAGGAGCTAAATCAGTCTTATTAATCACTAATAAATCAGATTTAGTAATACCTGGACCACCTTTACGAGGAATTTTATCACCTGCGGCGACATCAATTACATAAATAGTTAAATCGACTAATTCAGGACTAAAAGTAGCAGCTAAATTATCACCACCACTTTCTAAAAATATCAAATCTAAATTAGCAAAACGTGCTTCTAACTGTTCAATTGCAGCCAAATTCATCGAAGCATCTTCACGAATGGCAGTATGGGGACATCCACCAGTTTCTACCCCAAGAATACGCTCCTTTGGCAAAGCTTGCGATCGCACTAAATATTCTGCATCTTCTTGAGTATAAATATCGTTCGTCACCACTGCTAAATTATACTTGTCCCCCATCGATTTACATAGGACATCGACTAATGCTGTTTTTCCTGAACCAACTGGTCCCGCAACCCCAACTCGATATGTCATAATGGTATCCCAAAGGTTTGTTTTTCAACTACGAAATAGCCTTGTATACAATACCTCATGCTGCATACTGGCAAGGGATAAACCCCAACTACAACAACTCAAATCATCATCTTCTAATGTGATAATCTCCTCAACTGCGCGACTAAAAAATGGTTGCAATGTAAATAGTAGTTTTTGTCCTGCGGTTTGTCCAAGGGGAATCAACTTAACTCCAGCAATTATCAGGTTACTTGCCCAACTCTGTAAATATCCTAATAATCCAGCTTGCGGATTAATTTCCGCAAATGCTAACGCAATCCCGAAAGCGACTGCATAATTACAAGCACCATGAATATGATTAAAAATAAACTGTATATCTGGTTGTAATTTTACAAGTAATTGCATCAGGGAACGTCCCATTTGCAAACTCGAACTGCGTAACTCTTCAGTTTCCCGCAATGCAGACAACCACAAATTCCAATCTGACAAAGCTGCAAAGTCATGGTTTTGGATAGCTGCATATACCCTGACGATTACCGCAGCTTCGAGACGAATTGCACCATAACGCAATTCTGCAACTAACCACTGTTGTAGCTGAATATCAGATGAAATTACGCCATTATCTATTAGGGTTTCCAAACCTTCGGAATAACTATATGCTCCCACAGGTAAGGTAGAATTAACTAACTGCAACAACCATAAAAAATTGCTATTAGTTAGGGTGATGTTGGTGTCCATAAGCACCCCTTTCCGGGTAAAAAGGTAAAATTTCGGCTTTGACGAACAGTCCTAATTGTTCCAACATTGCTTGTAAAACATTATCTGGAGAGATTCTGAGATAACGTGATGTGATTTCCACAGGTACGTGACGATTTCCCAAATGATATGCCGCACGTAACAAATCTGACTGACTGTTTGCGATCGCAGTTAATACAGCTTCAGATTTTGCAACAATCCGAATGAGATTATCGCCAGTTTCATCAAGCAAAATATCTCCATCTTGCAAAACTGTACCACGGGGTAAACGTAAAAATATCACCTTGCCATCGTCAAGCTCAAACCGATGACGACTGCGGGTTCTTTCTTCTGCTGTCAGTGGCAAAGTCAGATTTACAGAGATATTGGGGTTTGAAGATTGACGTTGAGTAACTGTGAACATGTTATTTGTACTGAATTTTTGGGAACTATCTAAACATAGCAACTTATTGATTTTACCTACGTAGTTTTTACGTGTTCTCAGTATTTTTCCGTACGGAGAGGTTTTACCATGACTGTCAACAAAGTAGTATCTAAACGAGTAATTTTTAAGCGTATCAGAGCAGTATTTATTCTTGCTAGTTTATCATTAATTGGCTTGAGAGCTTGCAGTTCTGTAGATGAATCACAAGCAATGTTAATTCTGCGAAATCAATCAGAAAGTACAGTAAATTTCATGCAAGTCAAAGTCAATAATAAGACATTTGAAATCCAAAATATACTTCCAGGTCAAGAACAAACATGGAAATTTAAACCTAGGAATCAAAATTCATTTACAGTAAATGGTAAACTTGCCGCAGGTATTCCGATTCAGGCTTCTTCATTAAGAAGTATGGCTACTCCAAGTAATAAAGAACATCATTTGACAATTCAAGATAACGGTCGAATTTCTTACAGTAGTCCCAAATAAACTAGTAAACCAAATCGTAGGGGCGGGAAAACCCCGCCCTCACTAATGATAAAATTGGAAAATCAGATAGTTGGGATATTTGATGTTCTTTCTATTCCCCGATTCCTTAAAAAATGAACCCAGATGAAACACTTGAATTTATTTATACTTAATTTTCAACCAGAGAATGATTAAGTTAAAAAATAGAGTGATGCTGTTAGCAAAGATAATTGGTAAAGCATTCAGAGAAATTCCGTAAATTAACCAGAGGAAAATACCCAAATTAAAACTAATCAACATCACAAAAGAAACATCTTTGGCTGATTTACTTCGCCATGTTTTTAGCATTTGCGGTACAAATGAAAACGTGGTTAAAGTGGCAGCGACTAACCCTAAAATTGTAATAAAATCCATTTATTAAAGCATTATATCCATAATCATCCCGATGATTATACTCATTGTGGGAGTCTCAGAAATTACAGCAACTTACATTGTCCATGATTCCTTAATAAATGGTCGCACAAAACTAAAGCCACCATCGCTTCCACCATCGGTACAGCACGGGGTAAAACACAGGGGTCATGTCTTCCTTTACCAGCTAAAACAGTCTCTTCACCTTCATTTGTAACGGTTTTCTGCTCTTTACGGATAGTTGCAGTAGGCTTAAATGCTACACGAATAATGATATTTTCCCCATTAGAAATACCACCTTGAACCCCACCGGAACGATTAGTTAGAGTGCGAATTTCCCCATCTTCATCAGTATAAAATTCGTCGTTATGTTCAAAACCCGTCAATAAAGTGCCATCAAAACCCGAACCAATTTCAAACCCCTTACTAGCGGGAAGGGACATTACAGCCTTAGCAATATCTGCCTCTAACTTATCAAAAACAGGTTCACCCAAACCCTTGGGAACGTGACGTGCGACGCATTCAACAACACCACCAATCGAATTACCTTGTCTGCCAGTTTGCTCGATTAACTCAATCATTTTATCGGCAGTTGCAGCGTCGGGACAGCGGACAATATTGCTTTCCACATCTGCTAAAGTGACTGTATTGACATCAATAATTCCTTCCAAACCCTTGATGCGTTGAACATAAGCGATAACTTCCACACCAGCAACTTGCCGGAGGATTTTTTTAGCGATCGCACCTGCTGCCACCCTACCAATTGTCTCACGAGCGGATGACCTGCCACCACCTTGCCAGTTACGAAACCCATATTTAGCATCATAGGTTGCATCTGCATGGGAAGGACGATACTTCACCGACATCTCATCATAATCTTGCGATCGCGTATCTTTGTTGCGTACCAAAATGGATATGGGAGTACCCAGAGTTTTCCCCTCAAACACACCAGAGAGAATTTCGCACTTATCCTCTTCCTTCCGTGGTGTAGTAATTTTACTTTGTCCAGGTCGTCTGCGATCGAGTTCAAACTGGATTTCCTCACTGCTAATTTCCAGTCGAGGAGGACAACCATCAATCACAACTCCCACACCACCACCGTGAGACTCACCAAATGTCGTAATCCGAAACAAATGCCCAAACGTATTACCCATAATAATCTTTCATACGCGCCCAGTTTTTATATTTTACCGCGTTAAGCTCCGCTTATCGCCAAAGGCGTATCGCACCCAGCGAAAACCCAGGAAGTCGGGTTCCTAACCCCCACAAATAATCTTAAACTCAGCACGACTAACCAAGTAACCCGACTTCTCACCCCACGGGAAAACCCCAAAAAAAATTTGGATTATTTTTCTCTTGTTAAAGTAATTAACTTTAAGTTAAGAAAGAAAAAATTTAAATTTATAAATTTATTTAACAATTATTTCCTGTAATATTAAATGACGGTGTTCCTACTCAAGATAGATGTTCCCTAGATACTTACGGGAGATAGCATTTGCAATCTCATCCTCTAAGCTAATAAAAAGGAGCCTTTCTACGGCAAATGGAATCTAATCAGATATTTTTTTAGATAAAGAAAAAAATAAAACTTTAGCTCTGTCACAGTGAACAATTGTGTGGTGTGAGCAGTCAAAACTTTAAGAAAATACAAAGAGTAACCCAATATAAAAACAGAATAGTGAAAGTTAATTTAATTGCGGCGCAAAGCATTAGTGTTTTTTCAGGAAATAGCGCTGTCATAACTTGTATCTATTCCTAAATAAGAAAAATGGGTTTATTAGTCATTGGGGTGGCATAAGAGCAAATTTAACCAGGGATGGCGTAACCAAATAATAGCAAATTATCACAGCTTGCTATCACTTTTTGAACGCCGACAATACTTTACTAACATTGGATAGGAAGAATGTAGGCTATGACTTACCAAATCGAAAGCGAACCCTCACCCAAACGACGTAGTGCAATTCAGAGTATTTGGGATGTAGGTGTAATTGTATCACTAGTGATTCTGGCACTTTCTGCCCAAAATGGAAACTTCAATCAACCGACTGCATCTTCACCATTAAAACCAATCCATGCATCTGAAGTTGCGAACAACTCAAACAATTTTCGGGGAAAAACAGTAACAATCGCAAGTAAACCGATCGGACAAATTGGTACGAATTCCTTTATCCTCAAAGATGGATTTTTCTCCCAGCAAGAGCCAGTTTTAGTCGTGAATGCTTCGGGAGTACCATTCAAATTACCAAGCGATAAGCGGAGCTTAATGCCGGAGGCATATCGCAATGTGGAAATACAAGTTACAGGTAAGGTTCGCAACTTTTCGATTTCCGAAATTGAACGCGACTACAACTTGAATCTACAAGCAGAGCAATATCGCGATTATGTCAACAAACCTGTGGTTGTCGCAGAAGATATCATCCTGGCTCCACAACCCAATCAAATCGCAGATAACCCAAAATCCTATTATGGTCAGACTGTGGCAGTTACAGGGAAAGTTGGGGATATTACCAGTCCAATTCTGATGACATTGCATCAACAAAGAATATTTCGCGATATGCCTCTGGCATTAAGCTCCGCTTATCGCGATTTACCCGTTTTACTGACATCCGAACTAAAAACCCCTATTAATAAAGGTCAGAAGGTTGCGGTAGTCGGTGAAGTTCGTCCATTTATAGCGAGTGAAATTGAGCAACAATACAACCTCAACTGGGATTCTGATGTCAAAAGAGAAATGGAAGCAAAATATCGAAATCAGCCCATTCTAGTTGCTGAAACTGTATATCCATAGTGCGTAAATCTTAACTACTACTTAATGTCGTATCTTAAGTTCCTATTAAGATATGTAACTGCTGGGACAAACGGCTACAACATTAAACGGAGTAGCCGATTTTTTGGGAACCAATGCACTTATGGATTTTCTTTCCAATACCCTTGTTTTGTCGCGATCGCAATTCGCACTAACGGCATTATTCCACATGCTCTGGCCCGTACTCACTACTGGTATGGGCATTTATTTGGTCATTGTCGAGGGATTGTGGTTAAAAACCCGCAATCCTGACTACTATCACCATGCTCGCTTTTGGTCGAAGTTATACATCCTCAACTTTGGAATTGGGGTAGCAACGGGGATTCCAATGGAATTCCAGTTTGGGACGAATTGGGCACCTTTTTCGGAAGCTGTCGGTAACTTTTTTGGCAGCATCATGGGATTTGAAGCGACTTGGGCTTTTATGCTGGAGGCAGCTTCGTTGGGAATTATGGTGTTTGGTTGGGAACGTGTCAACCCAGCAATTCACTACGTTGCCACGATTCTTGTGGCTGTTGGTGCGAATATGTCTACATTTTGGATTTTGGTAGCAAATTCGTGGATGCAAACCCCTGCGGGTGGGGAATTAGTTAATGGTAAGTTTATTATCAGTGACTATTTTCAGGCAATATTCAATCCGTTCATGAAATACAGTATTCTCCACATGTTCTTTGCCACATTGGAGACTTCGCTGTTTGTAATTGGGGGAATTAGTGCTTGGTACATCATCAACAAACGTAATTCAGCGTTTTTCTCGAAATCGTTAAAGATAGTTTTGGCTACGATTATTGCCGTTGCTCCGTTACAAGTCTATATTGGTCACTTAAGTGCGGAACAGGTATACGAACGTCAACCCGCAAAGCTGGCAGCAATGGAAGCAAAGTGGGAAACATCTCCCGCAGGTAAACCCGCAAATTACAGCTTGATTGCATTACCTAACGATAAAGCTGAAAAAAATGATTGGGAAATTAAGATACCGAATGGATTGGGTTATGTTCTCGAATTTAAACAAAATCTCTCCAAACCTGTACTCGGATTAAAGGATTTTCCACCGCAAAACCGACCCCATTTAGTTGGTCTAATTTATTACGCTTTCCGCACAATGGTAGGTATTGGATTCGCCCTAGTTGGGTTGATGTTCTTGACTGCCATACAATGGCTGCGGGGCAAACTTGCGGAGGAGAATATTGAACAGCAAAAATGGTTACTCCGTGCTTGGATATTTGCTGCACCACTTGGTTATATCGCGATTGATACAGGTTGGATTGTTCGCTGTGTTGGTAGGCAACCTTGGACGGTTTACAATCAACTCCGCACTGTTGATTCGGTGTCTCATTTGCCACCAAGTAATGTTCTCACCACTTTGATTGGTTATGCAGTGGTTTACTCGTTTCTGTTGTTTACTGCTTTGTATTTTGGCAGTCGCATCATTCGCAAAGGACCAAATTTGCAGTTACCAGTACCAGGAATCGACACTGAGGTAGCTATTGATACGACTCCCGCAGAGTTTCTCCCCGATGAACGTCCAGTTGAAGCACAGCAGTAAGTTTGGTAGTAGTAGAAAATGGAAACGCTTAAATATTTTCTTCCTCAAGTTTGGTTTGGAATTCTTGCCTTATTTCTCTTCCTTTATGTGATGTTAGATGGATTTGATTTAGGTGTGGGAATTTTATCGCTAACAGCATCGAATGAGGAAAGACGCGGTATTTTAATGACAAGTTTGAGCAATATTTGGGATGCAAATGAGACTTGGTTAGTATTAATGGGGGGAAGTTTATTCGGTGCATTTCCCCTTGCCTACGCGACTATTTTGAATGCACTTTATATCCCGATTAACATCATGTTGTTTGGGTTTATTTTTCGGGCTGTGGCATTTGAATTTCGCGAACATGCGAATCGAAAATTGTTTTGGAATCTAGCTTTTGGAGTTGGAAGTTTTTTAGCTGCACTTGGTCAAGGTTTTGCATTAGGTGCTGTTTTGAAAGGGATTAATGTCGATAAAGCTGGGCATTTTATTGGTTCTACTTGGGATTTTTTAAGCTGGCAATCAATACTAGTTGCCTTAACTTTGATTCAAGGTTACGTATTGATTGGTTCAACTTATTTGGTTTGGAAAACTGAAGGTGAGTTGCAGGAAAATCATTATCAAACTGCTAAGTTATCTGCGTACACTACTTTAATGGGTGCAATTTTCATTACTATTACTACGCCGATATTTTATGAAAGTGCCCGGAGTAAGTTATTTCAAGCTCCATTAGTTTATATTTTTGCATTAATTCCCCTATTAGGAATTTTGCTAATATATCAACTTTTGAAGAGTTTGGAAAATAAAAAGGATAAAGCACCTTTTGTTTGGACAATTTTAATTTTTGTACTGACATTTATCGGATTAGCATTGGTGGTTTTCCCTTATGTGATTCCTTCGCAAATAACCATTTATGATGCTGCTGCTGATGCTAGTGCGTTGGTATTCATGTTGATTTTTGTTGGCTTCTTAATTCCGGTAATGTTGTTTTATAACATCTACCAATATGTGGTTTTCCGGGGTAAGATTACCAGTCATGAACATGGTTATGAATAGTTTCTGATTTTTTAACAAATTCAAGAGAGACGCGATGTATCGCGTCTCTACATTTTTCTATTAGGTTAGGTGGAAATGCCAGGTATTCTGAGGATTTGCCGTTGTTGCGGGGTTAAATCGGGAAAATTATCGGCATTGTAGTAGTATCTAGCCCAGGCTATATTTTGTGGTGAGTATTTGTAAAATATTGTGGTGCGGCATGTCTCCGACATTAAGCTTTGCTTATCGCATTCTCCTTTCCAGGGAACAGTACCATGTGTCAATGCTTCGGTAAATATGATTGCACTTCCGGCTTTGACTGATACCGTTTGTACACAACTATTAACTTTCTCTAGATTTAGCCATTCTCTAGGGAAGGAATAATTACTTTTGTGACTACCTGGTACACAACCAAATCCACCTTCGGAAGGATTGACATCGTTGAGTTCGTAAGCAACAGCAGTCAAACCATTATGCATTTTACCATGTTTAAATTCGTAGAATTGACAAGGGTCATAAGGAGTTCCACCACCGTGAAGAAATGAACCCACTGGACCTTCTCCTTGCCGGATAATATGTATATAATCATGGTCTAAACGAAATTCTTTTCCTAGTAGTTCGGCAAGGTAGGGAGTGACATGGGAATTATCGATTAAATCGCGAAAAGGTTTGCCCCATACCAGCATCGAATCAAAGCGAAGTCTACTAGCTTCGGGTTGATTTTGATTAACTATTTGTTGATTGACTATTTGTTTTAAGGTTGCTATTTGTTCCCTGTTGAGGGCATTTTCAACTACTATATATCCTTGTAAGTCAAATAAGTAGCATTCTAATTCGGTCATAGATTTTGAGGTTTACCTTTTTTAGTTTATGTCCTAAGTACTGATTACTGACCACTGACAAAGCTGAATTTGTTAGAGTTATATTAATCCAAAATCTAAAATCTCAAATTCAAATTATTATGACTGATGCAAAAAATGTCTTAGGTGGAAATCTGGAATTTTGCTGTGGTTCCCCGGTAACTGGTTTTTACCGCAACGGACTATGCGAAACTGGACCAATGGATATGGGAGTTCATGTGGTTTGTGCAGAAGTTACCGAGGAGTTTCTCGTGTTTAGTAAATCCCGTGGGAATGATTTAACCACACCAATGCCCCAATACAACTTTCCCGGATTACAACCTGGAGATAGATGGTGTTTGTGTGCTTCCCGTTGGAAAGAAGCGCTGGATGCTGGTTTTGCTCCCCCGATAGTGCTGTCAGCTACCCATGAAAAAGCATTGGAGTATGTTTCCTTGGATGAGTTGAAAAAGAAAGCTTTGAACGTGAATTAGTTTGCGATCGCATAGATTTTGTACTCAAGAATCAATACATGAATCGAATGCGATCGCGTCAGCGAACCGTAGGTTTATCGTTAAGATATCAAATCTAAATCTAAACCATCACTGCTGATGCTTTCAATTCAAAGATTTTCTCAATAATCTCTTCGACAACTTTATCAGGAGTGGAAGCACCAGAAGTAACACCAACAACAATTTCACCTTCTGGTAACCAATTTTCTGTTATCTGCAATTCTCCATTTAATTCGCGATGTTCAATCTCATTTTCTGATTTAATTCTTTCTACACAATCAATATGGTATGAGGGTATGTGATTTTCTTCAGAAATTTCTTGTAAATGAGTCGTATTCGATGAATTAAATCCACCAATTACTAACATTAAATCTAGCTTTTCTTTGACCAATTCAAACATCGCATCTTGACGTTCTTGAGTCGCATCACAAATGGTATTAAAGCTTTGAAAATGTTGGTTTAATTCTTGTGGACCATATTTTTTCATCATTGTCCGCTCAAATAATTTACCGATTTCTTCGGTTTCACCTTTTAACATAGTGGTTTGATTGGCAATACCAACTCTTTCTAAATCTACATCGGGGTTAAATCCAGCCGAATGAGATTTACTAAACTTCGCCATAAATTCATTTTTATCACCACCATTTAAGATGTAATTAGCCACATATTCAGCTTGCTGCATATTTAAAACAATTAAATATATTCCCGCAAAAGAACTAGTCGCAACCGTTTCTTCGTGGCTGTATTTACCGTGAATAATTGAAGTAAATTCGACCTTTTTATGCTTCTCAACTGTGTTCCAAACCTTAGAAACCCAAGGGCAAGTAGTATCAACTATTTTGCAACCCTTTTCATTGAGAATTTGCATTTCTTGAACACTAGCACCGAAAGCTGGTAAAATCACCACATCACCACTGCCAACGATAGAAAAGTCCTTATTTCCAGCTTCAACGGGAATAAATTTGACTTCCATTTCCCGCAAACGTTGGTTTACCGATGGATTATGAATAATCTCATTAGTAATCCAAATTTGTTCAGTGGGAAAATGCTGACGAGTCTCATAAGCCATTGCCACAGCACGTTCTACCCCCCAGCAAAAGCCAAAAGACTGAGCTAGTTGGATAGTGACATTACCGCGTTTAAAATTGTAATTGCGATCGCGTATCTCTTGAATTAAATTGCTTTGGTATTCCGACTTTAATTGGGTTGCAACTTCAGCTTGGTGACCAAAACTACGACGATGGTAGTTTTCCGATTGTTGGAGCGATCGCTTAAATGCTTTGGTATCCATTTTGGTTATACAAACAGCTTCAAAATTTACTATCTACTATTTTCCCACGGGAATG
Source organism: Brunnivagina elsteri CCALA 953 (assembly GCF_002289455.1). Classification (GTDB taxonomy): domain Bacteria; phylum Cyanobacteriota; class Cyanobacteriia; order Cyanobacteriales; family Nostocaceae; genus Brunnivagina; species Brunnivagina elsteri. Next base: position 24,940 of record NZ_NTFS01000014.1, on the reverse strand, counting down.
GGGAGTCGGGATTATTTCTGTTCACTTTAGTATAAGTATAAGTACTAGAAAAAAAGTTATACATTATTTTTGGGGAATCACTGCAATTATGCTTGTATTATTTCCTAATTAGCTTTTGGAGGTAAGGTAATGGAACCTTTAAGTTTGGGGATATTAGGGCTTTTGATTTATGTTGGTGATAAATTTGCTGGTTGGGCAATCGAGAAGGGTTTTGATACCAGTTATGAGGAGATTATAGGGCAGATGGAAGCTAAATCACCGGATGTTGCCAAAGTAATGGCTTTACCTGCTGGAGAACGACAGGACATTGGGGAGGCTGTTTTGGTGGGAATGGTAGAGGATGTCGCTAGGGATAACCCGGAAATTGGGGAAAGGTTGGTAGATTTGGGAAATGGGGTAAAGGATGTAGCGAAGGATAATTCTGGATTGGAAAAATCGATAAATGATTTGGTGGAGTTGTTGAAGAAAGAACATCCCCATATAGTTAACGAAAATTGGCAAGGGATAAATTTTAAAAATGCGAATCCAACCATTAGTGGAAATACATTTAATTTCGGCAAATAATTCCTGACTTGTGGAACAGGCATCCTGCCTGTTTTAGATATTATCTGCGGGCAAGATGCCCGCTCCACAAATATTATTATCAAAAAACAAATTCTGCTTGTGGAACAGGTATCCTGCCTGTCTAAATATTCTCAGAATACAAACAGTAATGAAATCCGAACTAATTTTATGAGTAATGAGAATTGGCAGGGAATAAATTTTAAAGATTCAAATCCTATTATTCAAGGAAATAATTTTAATTTCTATCCTAAAAATTCGATATTTTCACCTATTAAAAATATTCCCTATCGTGGTTCGTCGCAATTTGTTGGACGGGAAAGGGAACTTCAGCTATTACATGAAAAGTTGAATTTATCCCAACCTGTGGCAATTTCTGCTGTGGCTGGAATGGGTGGTGTGGGGAAAACTGAATTGGCGATACGATATGCACAACAGCATGAAAGTAATTATCCTGGTGGGATTTGTTGGATAAATGCGAGAGGTGGAAATATTGCTGGAGAAATTTTACAATTAGCTGTATATTTTGGTTTGGAAATACCCCAAGTTTGGCAGGGAAGGGAGTTAAATTTACAACAGCAAGTCAAATGGTTATGGCAGAATTGGCAACCACTAGAAGGCTCGGTATTGGTGGTTTTAGATGATGTTATTGATTTAGATAATATATTAGATTTTTTGCCAAATGAAAATCGATTTCGGGTTTTGATCACAACTAGATTGCGAAATTTAGATACTAATATTGAGGAAATTCACCTTGATGTTTTATCCCCAGATGAAGCTTTGGAATTGTTGAAAAAAATAATTGGCGAAAAAATTGGTGAATATAAATTTAATCAAGAAATAGAAACAGCCAAGGAATTATGTAAATGGTTGGGATATTTACCTTTGGGAATTGAATTAGTGGGAAGGTATATAGTTAAAAAGCCTCCGCATTTCACTTTGAGGAAAATGTTGGAGCAATTGAAACAGCAGCGACTACATCAAGAAGCAATAAATCCGCAGCAAAAAGGATTGAGTACCGCACAACGAGGGGTTTTAGCTGCATTTGAAATCAGTTGGGTAGAATTGAATCAGGAAACACAACAAGTTGCAGCGTTATTAAGTCTGTTTGCAGCAGATATTTTTGTTTGGGAATGGGTAAAGTCGATGACTCAATCACTCAATTGGGATGAGTCAGATGTTGAGACAGCAATTGAGCAACTGTACCAACGTCACTTGGTACAGTGCTTAGAAGAAGGAGGCATATATTACTATAAAATACATCCTTTAATTCGGGAATTTTTACAAATCAAATTAATAGCTTCTGCTGGAAGTAACAAATTCAAACAGGCATTTGCTAGCACTTTTATCGAAATTGCTCAGACAATTCCTGATTCTGCAACCCTGGAATTAATCAACTCAGTCAAAAATGCGATTCCTCATTTAACAGAAGTCGCAGAAAACTTAATTGATGCAGTCAGTGATGAAAATTTAATTTGGGTTTTTACTTATTTAGCTAGATTTTACAATGAACAGGGTTTATATATATTGGCAGAACCTTGGTACGAGCAATGTGTCTCAGTAATAAAATCCCGTTTGGGAGAAAACCATCCCGACTATGCAGGCAGCTTGAACAATTTAGCTTTACTCTTCGATTCCCAAGGAAAATATGATCGTGCAGAACCCCTTTGCCAAGAAGCATTGGAGTTAACAAAACGCATTCTTGGAGAACATCATCTCAACTATGCAATCAGTTTGAACAATTTAGCTGGACTCTACAATTCCCAAGGAAAGTACGAAGCAGCAGAACCTCTTTATATCCAAGCATTGGAATTAATCAAATCCATACTCGGAGAAAACCATTCCAGTTATGCAAGCTGTTTGAACAATTTAGCTTTACTCTATAATTCCCAAGGAAATTACTACAAAGCAGAACCCCTTTGCCAAGAAGCATTGGAGTTAACAAAATGCATTTTCGGAGAACATCATCCCAAATATGCACAAAGCTTGAACAATTTAGCTTTAATCTACTACTCTCAAAGAAAGTACGATCATGCAGAACCTCTTTATATTCAAACATTAGAGTTAACAAAACGTATTCTCGGAGAACATCATCCCAACTATGCAAGCAGCTTGAACAATTTAGCTGCACTTTACTATTCCCAAGGAAAGTACGAAGTAGCAGAACCTCTTTATCTCCAAGCATTGGAATTAAGAAAATCTATCTTCGGAGAAAACTATCCCGATTATGCAAGCAGTTTGAGCAATTTAGCTGAACTCTACAAATCCCAAGGAAAGTACGAAGCAGCAGAACTGCTTTATATCCAAGCTTTGGAATTAAGAAAATCCATACTCGGAGAAAACCATCCCGATTATGCAACCAGTTTGAACAATTTAGCTGAACTCTACCAATCCCAAGGAAGGCACTATGAAGCAGAACCTCTTTTTATCCAAGCTTTGGAAATATGCGAACAAAGTTTAGGTATTGCTCATCCAAATACCATGACGGTTCGGGGTAATTATGCTATCTGTTTGAAAGAAATGTCTCAGAGGAAAAGGTAATTATGAGTCTTCCTCAAACAATGCATCTAAATCCTGATATCCATTAACAACTCGTGTAATTTCAATCCCATCTTCAATTTGACGATAAAAAATCAAATAATCATCCACAGGAAAACTACGCAAAAAGGGAGAAAGTTCATCACGTCTACGTCCCATATTCGGAAAACTTGCTAAATTACGACATTTTTGATTAATTTTCTTTAGCAAAGACTCAGCAGCATCAAAACTACTGTTATCAGCGATATAATCAATTATACTTTCAATATCTCGACTTGCAGGAGCAGTAAATCTACAAATATTACTCATTTACCTGCTTGTTGACGACGCTGTTTTAATTTCTGCTCTAGTTGACGAAAAACTATCTCCCCGTCAATCACTTCCCCACGTTCGGAAGCTTCAACCCCGATCGCAATTTCCCGCTTTAATTCCTCAAATCTACCTTTGTAAATATTTTCCCGTTCCTCCAGTAGTTTAATACCCGCAATAATCACTTCCTCAGTGGAGGTATATTTACCGCTTGCTACTTGACTTTGGATAAATTGCTCTAATTCAGGAGTTAGGGAAATACTCATAAATAGTGTTTGTCTTATTTTTCCTATATTCTCAAATTATAAAGGAGGAATGGGCTAGAAATTGCATTGATTTGTTTGTAGTGGAGATATTGCGATCGCTTCTTTTGTCGCAATGACAGCTTGGTTTTTGTCGTTTGGGTTGGAGTGCGATCGCTTGTTGCTGACAATGACGTTTTTTGGTGCTTTGGGTTAGAGTGCGATCGCATTAATTTGTTCGTAGTTGGAGAGATTGCGATCGCATTGATTTATTTGTAGTCGTGGGAATAGTGCGTTAGCGAAGCTCAACGAAGTTATCGCGTTTAAATTTATCTAATTCAAAATCTATGACATTGAAGACGATATTTTTTCTAAGGAAACCAAACCATTATCTTCAAAATCTATCTCCAGATGATATCCTTCCATCATCGCAACTCCCAATAACGGTTTATAACCGGAAGCTAAAACGAGTACTACTTTTTCTACATCATCCCAAATAACAGTCGCTAAATGTATAGCTGTTAAAGTTTCGCTACCATCGGCTAATTTGATAGGGGTACTGGAATGCAAAGGAAGATTCATTGCACTGACTGCTTGGGTGGTAAAGTAAGATAGCCGTTAAATCCAGTATCTACGACAAAATTCAACGAGAAATCTGGTTGTTGTGGTAAACGAAAAATCACTGGAACTATAGCCTTGCGATCGATTAATCTTCCGTGAATCATTCAACGATACGCTCCATCGAAGCACCAAAACTAAACGCAACATCATAACCAATTCGCATGGTAAATAATCTAGCGTTGGGATTTTTCTGCTTCAACATTAATCCTGATTCTACGCCACTTTTATCGATTCCATATTCGCCAGTTTCAGCATCAATCACAATCATCATGCCAATATTATCGCCATGCTCAACTTCTTGACGAATCCCATTTTCATAAAACTGTCTGGCTCTTTGGGCAACTTCCTCTACAGTCCAAAAAATAGCCTGCATAATTACACCTGCTTTATCTACGGTTTTCCCATATTCTCATTATAGATGCGTGCGATCGCATATTGAGTATTTATGGCTTTCGTGGATTTGGATTGGGTATCACCGATTTATTTTGATTATTTAAAACTGGTACTTTTTGCTCTTCTAACATCATATTGCTGTAAAGCTGTAAAGCCGAACGCCAAACTAAATAACCTTGTTTACTCAAATGCAAACCATCCGTACTCAAGTCGTTCCGCAAATTACCTTGATTATCAGCAAATAAAGGATGTAAATCCAAATATTTAATGTTTTGTTTCGTGGCTAAATCCTTTAATTTCTCATTTAACTCACGAATACGATGATTAGAAATAGCTAATAACTTATCTCGTCCTTCCCAAGTTGCATTTTCCCCACCGTGGGGCAAAATTGATTGAATTACAAGTTGGGCTTTGGGATGTTTCTTCTGTAGATAAGCTGTGATTTTGCGATGATTTTCTAAAATGTCCTCGTCACTAATTCCCTTGACAAAATCGTTAATTCCAATCATCACCAAAATTGTTTCCGGTTGTGTCTTATCAAATATATCCAACCGATTAAATAAACCTTCACTAGTCTCCCCAGAAATACCCTGATTTAACCATTCCCTTTGTTGCGGTAATAACTCAGTTGGAAACCACAAAGATAGGGAATCTCCAGCCAAAACCGTCAGACGCTGAGGACGTTTTATCGCTGCAATATTTGCCTCACTCCTGAGGACATCTTCCCATTGTTTGTAGGTCAGTTTGTGGCGTTTTCCCAGTTCAGGAGTAGGGGTTGGTGATGGGTTAGGGACTATTGTTGGTGCTGGGATTGCGCTAAAAAGTCCATTTGCACGTTCCTGTCGCCAAAATAGCATTGCCACAGCCCCGATTAATATCAGGTTGGATAGCAGCGATAAAAAAGCCCAAAGGGGAATAGTTTTGGCTTTTTTGGCAGTTTTCGAGTCGTTTGGAGATTTTGGGGTTTTGACTGATGAAGACACGAGAAGTGATTATTGTTAGGTGTGGGAGAAGCAAGTAATTATACGATATGGAATTGATTTTAGAACATGTTTGTATAAAAAAGTCAATAATAATTTAATGAGTAGGATTGTTAGGGATTGTATCTGTGCTGGTATTAGGGCGTTAGGGTTGTGTCAAGATTCTGAATGGGAAAAATTTTGTTTTTTAATTTGTGCGATCGCATGTAAATCAATTGACGGTAGTAAAATGAAGTTTGATTGGGATACAAATAAAGCAGCAAGTAACTTGTCAAAGCATGGGGTTTCGTTTGAGGAGGCACAGACTGTTTTTGATGATTCACTCTACGTTGACTTCTACGATCCAGAACACTCCGTCAATGAGGAACGCTATCTTATTGTTGGGGAGTCAAAACGAGGACGTTTGCTAATTGTGTCATATACAGAGAGAGGGGATTCAATTCGCCTCATCAGTGCAAGGGAATTAACACGACTCGAACGAGAAATTTATGAAGAACGATAATTCAGAACTGGAAGACGAACTTAGGGCAGAATATGACTTGAAGAGCCTAAGGGTGAGAAAACTTGGGGCTGGACGCAAAAGCTTTGGTGGTGTTGTGATTCGTTTGGAACCTGACGTGGCTGAAATGTTTCCGAGTGCTGATGCAGTGAACGAAGCGCTAAGATTTTTGGTTAGAGTTACACAAAATAATCAATTTTCTTCGCCGAAACCCCATCCCAATAATTCTATTGGAACAGATTGACCTAGTTGATAATGTTGTATAAATCCTAATTTCAGCGACTCAACCGAAGTGTTGATGGGCAAAATTTTGTTTTTTTAATTTGTGCGATCGCAGTATTGAAAATTCAAATATTGCTACTCTAGAAATAAAGATTGGGAATACTAGATAATGCAACAGGTCGATATAAATGAAGCTCAAGCCAAAATTAGCCAAATTCTGCAATCGGCTCTGGAAGGTGAGGAAATAATTATCACCCGTAATAATCAACCCATACTTAAATTAATTCAGTTTTCCCCTAATCGCAAACGACGACAAAAAGGCAGTGCCAAAGGTCAAATTTGGATGGCTCCAGATTTTGATGAGCCGTTGGAAGACTTTAAGGAGTATATGGAATGAAAATACTCCTCGATACCCACACCTTTCTCTGGTTCGTCAACGACAGTTCCGAACTCAGTAATAATGCTAATAAACTACTTGAATCTGATGTCGATTTATTGCTCAGTGTTGCCAGTTTGTGGGAAATCGCGATCAAAGTCAACCTGAAAAAACTAACCTTGCCAGATGCCTATGAAACTTTTATTCCCCAACAAATAGCACTCAATAGTATTGAAATTCTTCCAATTACGCTACAGCATCTGACGGTTGTCGCCAAATTACCATTGCATCATCGCGATCCTTTCGATCGACTATTGATTGCTCAAGCGATCGCAGAAGATATCCAAATCATCAGTGCGGATAAGAAATTCGATTTTTATAGTGTCGATCGACGATGGTAAGCCAAAAGCATAATGCGTGACTGATAATTGATGAAAGATAACTTTATGCTGCTTGCTTTAGTCTAAGTTTTTTATTTTTAGTATTTGTTTTGTCTGCCTGTTTTGAATCCCATTCAAAAACCTCAACCTTATTTACTAGTTTGACAAGGCTGTTACATCCGAAAAGTTTACAGGAAAAACTTTGCTTTAATTTCTGCTGGCATAATAAGTTGAGTTGGGCTTCGAGTTGTCCTACTGTAACCCATCCACCACTAGAGGCAACATTTTTATAAGCTGCTTGAGTAATTTCTAATAGCTCTTTTGTAAAGGTTTTTGAATTGGTTTGTTTAGCTGTGTTAGTTGAACTATTATTAGTATTTCCCGAAATTAGTTGTAGTGTCGGTTGTGAAGTTGTAGAGATACTACAATTCGCCAGTTGATCAAGATTAATAAACTGATGATAGGCATTTTTCAGGATAGATGCTGAGTTTTGTCTCCCGATACCAATAACTGTTTGACCAGATTGTTTTATACGACGGACTAGTGGCGCAAAATCGCGATCGCTGCTGACAATGCAAAAATAATCTATCTTGTGGGTATGCAATAAATCCATTGCATCAATAACGAGTTTTATGTCAGTTGCATTTTTCCCAGATGTAGGAGTCGGAAGGGAATGAATAGGTTCAATTTCGTATTCAGTAAGCATAGGTTTCCAGCCCTTCAATTGTTCTGCGAACCAATCTCCATAAGCCCGTTTGATGACAAGTCCACGATGGAACCGTAATTTCTTCAATATCTGTTCAATCTCTTGAGAAGAACCGATATTATCCGCATCTATGAGGATAATAATGCTTGCACCCTCTGGTAAATCAATCATAATAAAAGTAAAATTTAATACCAGTTTAGAGGGAAAAGAATAATAATATCCACCGAAATTATGCGGATTCTGTCTCGTTATTTATAATTTAAGCAGCTTGCGGTTTGACTGAATCATAAAACAAAAATTTCCGACCTCCATCAGGAAGCCGGAAATTTGAACCCTGAAATTTTAACTAAAAATTAATTAATGTCTGCTGCTCATGGAAATACGATCGCCAAATTCTTCGTTGTAACCTTCCTCTCCATGTTCGCTAATATCAATACCTTGGAGTTCTGCTTCTTCTTTGACGCGCAAACCAACTGTTGCATCAACAAATTTGAGAATAATCCAAGTACCAACACCAGAAACAACATATGCGATCGCGATCGCAGCAAATTCCACCAACATCTCTTGAGGGTTGCCAGCCAACAAACCATTTTTACCACCTGAGTTGACAGCAACAGTGGCAAATACACCCGTGAGAATCGCCCCCACTGTACCACCAACACCGTGAAGGGGGTAAGTATCCAAAGCATCATCGATTTGGACTTTGTGCTTGAAACTGACTGCGTAGAAACAAACAAATGCGGTAATTGCACCAATTAAAATCGCTGCTAGTGGTGTCACAAACCCAGCAGCAGGAGTAATCCCCACCAACCCAGCCACAGCACCAGTAGCGGCACCAACTGTTGTCGGTTTACCCCGCAATACTTTTTCTAAAATTAACCAGATTAAAGCCCCAGCTGCGGCTGAAGTATTGGTGTTAACAAATGCTGTAGTCGCTAATCCTCCAGAAGATAAGGCACTTCCAGCATTAAATCCAAACCAACCAAACCATAACAAACCAGCACCTAACAAAATAAACGGTACATTATGGGGAGGGCTGAGTTTATCGGGGTAGGTTTTGCGAGGTCCAAGAACGATTGCTGCGACTAGTGCCGAAACACCAGAACTAATATGAACTACCGTACCACCAGCAAAATCTAACGCCCCTAATCCACCGTACAAACTTAACAATCCACCTTTTGCCCAAACCATATGTGCTAAAGGTGAATAAACAAAGGTTGACCACAGCAATACAAACAAAGAGTAGGCAGTAAAACTCATTCTTTCTGCGATCGCACCTGACATTAAGGCTGGGGTAATGATGGCAAACATTGCTTGGTAAATCATGAATGCCTGGTGGGGAATGGTTCCGGCATAGGAAACCACTTCAGTTGGGTTTGAACCTTTGAGATAGCCAGTTGTTTCTACCCCGACTCCATTTAATCCCAACCACTTAAACCCGCCAATAATTGCGTTCCCAGGGGCAAATGCCAGACTGTAACCCCATAAAACCCAGGTTACACCGACAATTGCCATGACTACAAAACTCATCATCAACGTATTCAGGACGTTACGCGATCGCACAAATCCACCGTAAAAGAAAGCTAAACCTGGTGTCATTAACAACACCAATGCCGCAGATATCAGTACAAAAGCTGTATCTCCGGAGGTTTGAGCGGCAGCTACAGCATCCGCTACTTTTTTCAAGTCTGTGGCTGTAACTGCTTGAGCGAAGGCATTACCTGTTAGGGGACCGCCAAGGAAAAGTAAGGCGATCGCTACTATCATCACACAAGTTCGGGTCAAGTTTAACACCAGCTTTGGATTATGAGGTTACTCAGTTGCAAGATTAACAAAAGATTAACTAACTAAGAATATACGGCTAATTTCAGTTATTTTTTGTTAAGAATATGTCTAATGGTAGTTACTTTTTGTAAAAAAAAGTGTATGATAATCCACCTTCCTCCTTCCTCTGAAGGTAAGTTCTAAATTCCAGTATTGATAAGCTTTTGAACTCCGTAGCTTGAGTCTCGATAGTGTCAAAGCATCAAACAATTTCAATCAAACAGCAAGCCAAAAGTCAGAGGATGGGTAATCGATCTGTGAAAATCCCATTTACCCATTTATTCTGTTGTGCGATCGCGGTGACAAAAAAACTATAATCTATCAATAGTTATTTATCTTTAGAATCTAATCGCTAATTCCTACTGCCTAAAATTATGACCACTTCAAAACGCCGCTACCACATTACAACCTTCGGTTGTCAGATGAACAAAGCCGATTCCGAACGCATGGCTGGCATCTTAGAAGACATGGGCTTTGAATGGTCAGAAGACCCAAATAACGCTAAAGTAGTCATTTATAATACTTGTTCCATTCGTGATAACGCTGAACAAAGGGTATATTCCCACCTCGGTAGACAAGCTGCTCGTAAACACAAAGAACCAGATTTAATCCTCGCGATCGCGGGTTGTGTGGCACAGCAGGAAGGGGAATTGTTGTTGCTTCGAGTACCCGAATTAGACTTGGTAATGGGACCACAACACGCAAATCGTCTCCAAGATTTACTACAACAGGTTTTTGATGGGAATCAAGTTGTGGCGACGGAATCAGTCCATATTATGGAGGATATCACTAAACCTCGCCGCGATAGTAAAGCGACTGCCTGGGTAAATGTCATCTATGGATGTAATGAGCGCTGTACCTATTGTGTGGTTCCCAATGTGCGAGGAGTGGAACAGTCGCGAACACCAGAAGCGATTCGCGAGGAGATGGAGGAGTTGGGAAGACAGGGTTACAAGGAAGTGACGTTGTTGGGTCAAAATATCGATGCATATGGACGGGATTTACCGGGGACTACACCGGAGGGTCGCCATTTATACACTTTGACTGATTTATTGTACTTTGTTCACGATGTACCGGGAATTGAAAGGATTCGTTTTGCTACGTCTCACCCCCGTTATTTTACTGAGCGTTTAATTAAGGCATGTGCTGAGTTACCCAAGGTTTGCGAGCATTTCCATATACCTTTCCAATCAGGTGACAATGAAATATTGAAACGGATGTCACGGGGTTATACCCAGGAAAAATATCGTCGCATCATCGATATGGTTCGCAGATATATGCCAGATGCATCTATTACTGCTGATGCAATTGTGGGTTTTCCTGGAGAAACTGAGGAACAGTTTGAGAAAACCCTGAAACTCACGGATGAGATTGGTTTTGATTTGGTGAATACTGCGGCATATTCCCCACGTCCAGGAACTCCTGCGGCTGTTTGGGATGGGCAATTGAGCGAAGAGGTGAAAAAGGATAGATTGCAACGAATCAACCACTTAGTCAATATTAAAGCAGCCGTGCGATCGCAACGATATATGGGACGGATTGAGTCCGTGTTAGTGGAAGAACAAAACCCGAAAGATGCCATGCAAGTGATGGGAAGAACCTGTGGTAATCGTTTGACGTTCTTTACTGGGGATATTAATGAATTGAAGGGGAAAATAATCAAGGTGAAAATTAACCAGGTACGACCATTTAGTTTGACGGGTACAGTTGTCGATGAGGTTGTAAAGGTGGAAGCTGCTTTAACCGTATAAAGTAATACTCAAAATACATTCTCCAAAATTGTAGGGGCGGGGTTTTCCCGTCCTTGTTCAGGATAAGATTGATAGATATATATAAGCTGGAATATTTTGTTTTCTGACAGTCCCTTAATTATACTAAAAATGGCTAAGGATTATACCTTTTATCTGCCAAACCTAATATTTATTAAGCCTCTCCCCTTAGTAAGGGGAGAGGTTGGAGAGGGGTTCTATATTAATCAAATTTTAAGCCGTTTGCGGTATATACCAAAAACAGTTAAAAACTTTACTTTTTCAACCTAAAACTATGAAATTTAAGTCTCTCCCCTTAGTAAGGGGAGAGGTTGGAGAGGGGTTCTATATTTAGTCGGCTTTTAAGCCTTTCACAGTATATTATTTAGGAATCTGAATTAAATAAAATACAAATTCCGATTATCTAGATTAATGTTGGGTTACACAATCGCTGAATTCCTTATTTTAACGAACTATAAAATGAATAGTTACCGTGAGAACCAAAAATCTGTAAATTCCAGGTTTTAAAATCTTCAGCAGTCATACAAGCACCACCTCTTCCTTGTAAAACAAGACGAAATTTTGTATTAGGGGCTATACCTTTAGCAAATATCCCATTCCCGGTAACTTTCCCCTCTAAACGTAATTCTTTATAAAGTTGAGTTCCACTACCTCCAGCTTGCGGTTTTTCATATAAATCAGTTTTGAAAGTGACTCCATTAGTGGGAATAGTTAAAGATAGGGTTCCTGTTTTTCCTTGCTCATCTTTAAATAAAAAATTCCAAATTCTCTGTTTTTTAGTCAGTGATAAAGTATAGTTGGTTGAGTTAGAATCAACTCCTATATTCTCTCCTCTTGCACTCTGATATATTTTAGCTGTTGGAGTAAATTGTAAGCGATTTATTTCTTTAAATTCATAATCATCAAGTTTATTTGAAGTCTGTGACCATTCTCCTGCATTTGCACAACAAGCACAAGCATATACTTCTTTAGGTAAAGCGAAGATAGTTAATAATGGAATCAGGATTATATAAGAATTGATTTTTTGTAAACAGTTTGATGTGTTCATAATTGTGAAGTAATAAATTAAGGGATGTAAATTCATTTTCCCAAGAACAATCATAAAGCATGACAATAATTATAACTGGTTTGGTATCTTTTCGTAATTAAATATAGGAATAAGTAATTAACCGCAGATAAACGCAGATAAATTTGGATATTAGGAAGCTAGAAAATCCTATATAGTTGTTGTGCTATTTACTATCTCCCAAAAAATCCTTTAATTCTGGAACATAAACCCATTGGGATTTTAGATTGGATTCATGGGCTAAATCCATTAATAATTGTGAATAAACTCCCTCTCTTAAAGAAGGTACTATTTCTTCTCCTTTATCAATACTTTGTATCCAATTATCGATAACACGAATAAATGCCGAAATTCTTCCATCTGCATGATTTTTGGGAAACACTAAACGATTGGGAATTTCAATTTCTGCTAATGGTTTACCAACTTGATTTCCCCATACCCGAAACCCATGAATATAATCTTTTTGGTGTTCACTTCCTAATACCAAAGTCCCTTTATCACCGTATACTTCTAACCAATGGGGGCGAGGTGCATGAACTACCGCACTAATACAAACTTGACATGGTGTACCATCTGCTAATTCCAACATTAACATGCAAGTATCATCAGTATCAACTAACTTTAATTCACCCGTAATTGGGTCAATTCTTTGGGGAATTGCAGTGGTAAAATTTGCACTTAATCGACGTACCGAACCAAACAACCAATAAATATAATCAAATGCATGGGAACCCAAAGAACCTAATGCACCACCACCTTTTTCTTGGGATGAATACCAATTCCAAGGACGGGATTTATCTGCACGGGAAGCACCTAACCAATCAATTCTAATTAATCGTTTATTCCCTACATATTCTGTTTCTAACAATTCGGAAAATAATTGCCATCCAGGAACACAACGAAATTCAAAATCAACCGTTGCAATAACACCTTTTTTCTGTGCAAGTTGATAAAGCTCTTTCGCTTCGTTGACGTTTAATGTAACTGGTTTTTCTAATAGTAAATGTTTGCCTGCATTCAGGGTTGCTTTTGCCATTTCATAATGTAGAAATGGTGGTGTCGAGATACTGACAGCTTCAACTTCTGGTAAATTAATAATTTCTGTAAAATTATCGCTAGCGAATGGGATGTTGTTTGCGATGGGGGCAGCCACTCCCTGCGGGAGTCTCGCAATTTTTTTTGCTTTTTCTATATCGCGGTGGTAAACTGCCACTAATTCTGTACGAGAATGCTCCTGGAAGCCAGGGATATGGACTTTTTGACCAAAACCTGTACCAATAACTGCAACACCAATTTTACCCCGTTCCATATAGCAATCCTAAATTCCCTATTTTATCCTACCGTAAAAAGCGAATTGTCAGAGGATAGCGATAGTATTTTCCTCGATAGGATTTTATTGCTGCGACACTCACAAAAATTAGCTGTGACATCATCATCAAATAGGTTGCGATCGCAAAGAAAAGAATTATTGTTTGGAAAATATTTTTGATTTGATAACTACGAATAAATCCTGCGATCGCAATCACACAGGTTATCAAAAAAACTAATACTAAAATCAGAATAATAATTAAATTATATACTGCTAGTGAAAGCTGAAAGTTGAGGGATTCTCTACCTTGAAAATCAATCCAAGGATTTAATTTTTTCTTAAAAGACCAAATTGTAAATGGAGCTAATATGTTTAAAAAGGGTATATATAACGGAATTCTCATCAATAAGAAGAAAGCCAATGGTATCCACACTAAAGCTGAGAGATGACACAGCATTGCCCATATTCTTACTTGCTGGCTGTTGTTTTCTCTCATGGGTCTAATTTTTGATTTTGAATATTTTTTATCCTAATGTAATTTTAGATTAAAGGTGTCTGCGGGGAACATCTGAATTTGTTTGGTTCTGTTTTTTAACGCAGAGTCGCGCAGAGAGGAATATAGAGAGGAATATCTAGAATCTAAGAATTTCGCGATCGCAATTTTCTGGTAATGGTTCAATTTCCCAAACTATTCCTTCTCCTGATTCTAATGCTACTTCCACTATAAGTACTTCTGTGGCTGTAGTTGCCGCACTTTCGTTATCAGGAAATGATTGTAAGTCTTCTGTCAGCAGTCGCAGTTTAAACCCTCCAGGAATTACCCCTCCAACTGCTGTATTTCGCAACTCAAATCTCCATATTATACCTTCTTCTTCAATTTGAGGTATTACCCGCAATTCATAATTTTGTCCAGCTATGGTTAATTGACGGGAAAGTATATTTTGTATGGTCGCTTCCTCCGTGCTACGTGCTACTGCACCTAATTGCATGTTGAGACTATCCCAACCAAATTCTTGCGCTACTTGCGATATGCCACTTTGCAACCATTGGAATACAGAAAATTGCTCTGGTTGTCCAGCCCTACGTTGGTATAAATTGTTTCTCCATCCACCGTGTTCGATTAATGCACCCCAAGTCTGAAAGGGAATCGATAAACGAGGGGCAAGCATACTTTGTTCCCCAAGTCGTGTAATCAAGTTTTGAGCTTGGGTTGTACTTAAAGCTGGTAATGCTGCCACATCACTGCGAGTAATTTCATGGGGACATACTTGACGAGCGACGGAAAATATGCATATGTCATTTATAATATCGCTAGCATCAAGAGCATAAGTACGGGTAGTAGCATCATAAACACCTTGATTTTTCAGTTGTGTGTGGGTACTGTAACCCCAAATGCGTACATACCCATCTTCAGGTTCAATTTCCACACCAAGATAATAATCACCCCTCCAACTTGGTATATCTACCCATTCTTGAGGAACCCGTAACTCGCTCAAATCAATGCTTTCGTGTGGAACCAAGATAACACGGGTTGCGTCAATACAGATAGCGGTTCCATTTACCAATTCCCAAAAACTGGGTAAAGCAGTGGTATTGAACCATACCTTTGCCTGCGGTGCAATGTCTTCCTGTAACCAGGGTAGAATAGCGCTCAGGCAAAGTTCATTTAGATATGCTTGATAGCGGGAAGTTGAATTAGAATGCGATCGCGTTTTTTCCCAAGCTTGATTATAAGCATTTTGCGGTATTTCTAAAATTAAATCGCTAGGCGACACAAAAGTAAATAAGTTGGTTGTCATGATATTTGGGGATTGGGGATTTGGGGATTGGGCAGTTCTCTTAACTTCTAACTCCTGAATAATAAGATTGCAACCATTCCTCCATAACTGCATTTGTACTCTTGAGTAGGTCTGATGTCATAGAAATATGCAGTTTTTCTTGACTCCATTGTGCTAAAGTTTTTAGTAGAGTGTCTCGCACTTTAGACATGCGGCGCGAAATCGTATATTGTTGAATTTGTAATTCCTTAGCAATCTGCTGCTGAGTAAATCCTTGCGTATAGTAAAGTTTAAGGATTGCTTGAGCTTCTACATCGAGTTTATTGACTGCATCAATTAAAATTTGATTCATCTGGGCAAGTTGTAAGGTACGTATTTGTAGCTCTTCCGTGGCAATTATCTCAGTTAACAAAGAATCTTCTTCATTACTAGGAATATTATCAACAAACTCATAAGCATCATCGCTTCCCGTAGTTGCATTGATGGAGGAGATAGTAGGATATAAATAATTGCGTGCAGCTTTCGCACAAGCTTGCATCCAGCTTTCAATACCTTGGGAATTTACTTGAGGTAGATTTTGACCAATAATCTGAGAATTATAAGCCTTAGTAATATCCTCCCAAATTTTATCATCAGGACGGGAAAGTTGACGACTAGTACTAGCTTGGTGAGGAACATATATCAACTTAAAGCAGTTCCAAGCAGTTACATAACAAGTAATCGTATCCTTCGACAAACCCGCATTTTCCAGAGATTCCAGCAAACGCTTCTGGCTAATTTTCCGTAAAATGCCCCAAGTCGAACAAATATCCACCTCATGACGTTGACGTAGAGTTTCTCGAATCACAGTACCAAAAATAGTACTAGCATAATTTTTGAGAACAAAACCCTGACTCGGATTAAAACCCTTCAGAATGCGATCGCACTGAATTATCCCAATCTGAAAAAAGTCAGATAATGTATGCTGAGTATTCGTAAATGTCTGTGTCATTTTTTGTGAATTCCAATAACAAGCTTCCTGCAAATAAGCACTCAAATGTTGCTTCGCAATACCTGCCATTTCTGGCTTCTGCCAACACTTATGCCAATATATCGCCCAAATATCCTCCGAACACTCATCCGGAGAATTACTGATATGAACTTGCATACTTCGACGCAAACGTCCATCCGTAGCCCAACAATAAAAACGTTCTGCATCGAATTGAATAAAAGTAGAAAAAATTTCAATAATATTTTTCCGAGACAGCATAAATATAACGAGACTAATTTAAATATTGAAACAGAATTACATACCTGTAACTATACACCTCCCCAACCTCCACCACAAAAGCTCTAGTAAAAATTACCGACAGAATTCAGTTGCTATCCTAAATATCTCTTCTCCTCCCCTCTGCGCCTCCGCGCGAGATAAAATATTTTATATATTATATACTCCTCCCCATGTCACAAAATCAAACTACCGTCGAATTCAGAAACGTTACACTTCGTCATCTCGAACACAACTTAGTATCAAACCTCAACTTTACCATTCATCAAGGAGAAGCACTAATATTACTCGGACGTAGTGGAAGCGGAAAGACAACAACAATAAAGCTAATAAATCGTCTACTATTACCAACCCAAGGAGAAATATTATTTAATAATATCCCCACACATAAATGGGATGAAATCAAATTGCGACGCAAGATAGGTTACGTAATCCAAGAAACAGGCTTATTTCCCCATTTTACAGTTGAACAAAACGTCGGATTAGTACCCTCATTAGAAGGTTGGAAACCCAAACAAATCAAAACGCGATCGCATGAATTATTACACCTAGTTGGACTCGAACCCGCCCAATTTGCCCAACGTTACCCCCACCAACTCTCAGGAGGTCAAAAACAGCGTGTAGGGGTTGCCAGGGCGCTTGCAGGCGACCCTCCCATGCTGTTAATGGACGAACCATTTGGCGCACTCGACCCAATTACCCGCTTAGAAATTCAACAAGAATTTAAACGATTGCAGCAAGAATTAGGGAAAACAGTTATTTTTGTCACCCATGATATTCAAGAAGCATTTATACTAGCTTCGCGAATTGGATTAATGCATCAAGGGGAATTAGTAGTATTAGAGAAACCGGAAGATTTTATTAATTCTCCACATCCAGAAGCAAAAGCATTTCTACAGTGTTTACCCCATTAGTTAATATCCCCTAATTAGTGAAAAAAATCGGAGATATTTTTATGCGAAAATTACTGAATTAAACAATGTTATTGACGAACAAAATAAATAGACAAATATATTTGAAAAAGCCATTATTAGTTAGGAGTAAACACTTTTAATAACCAAGCGATAGTAAAAATGGTGATGAACATGTTGCCAATTACCAATTATGTTTGATTCAAACAAATCCACAGAGCTTAATACGACAGTTGGTGCTTCAAAATATACTGCAACCTCAACTAACCTTGATGATAGTATTTATCCAAATAATACTTCTAGTTTAAACGGTTCATCAGATACCGTAGAAGCAGAAGGATTGAACCCCAATCCAAATCTTATATTTAGTAGTGCAGCAATAAATCCCGACTTTAACGGAGATGGGAAAACTGACAAAATTTGGCGAAATGCTCAAACTAACGAATTTGGCATTTGGTTAATGAATGGAGCGACTCCAACAGGGGTAGCTTTACCATCCCGTGGAGCGGAATGGGATTTTAAAATTTCCGACTTAAATGGAGATGGCAAAACCGATTTAGTTTGGAAAAACAAAAATAGCGGTGAAGTCAGCAGTTGGATAATGGATGGTGGAACAGTAGTTTCCGACACTGCGATCGCAACTTTAGATAGTAATTGGGATTTCACCGTTGCCGATACCAATGGCGATCGTAAAAGCGATTTAGTTTGGCACAACAAGCAAACCAACGAAAACGCTGTCTGGCAAATGGACAGTGCAACAATTGCTAGTTCTGCATTCCTACCATCCACCGATTCCAACTGGAGCTACACCGTTACTGATGTTGATCGCAACGGCAAAACAGACTTGTTCTGGCACAATAACAGCACTGGTGAAAACGCACTCTGGATGATGGATGGCACAACAGTCAACGGAGTCATGCTACAAACCTTTGGTGCTGGTTGGGAATTCTCCGCAACCGACTTCAATGGTGACATGAAGACTGATATCTTCTGGCACAATGCTCAAACAGGTGAAAATGCAACCTGGTTGATGGATGGTACTACACCAACAGCTGCATCTTTACCAACACAAGGTACAGGTTCTGATTGGAAGTACTCCTATGGTGACTCCAACAACGACGGAAAACTTGATGTATTTTGGCGTAACCAAAGAACTGGTGAAAATAAAGGTTGGACAATGGATGGTGCAACCGCAACCGAAACCACTTTACAATCACTAGGTTCTGAATGGACATCTAGCTTTGGTGATTTTGACGGTAACGGAACTACTGAGTCATTCTGGCACAACAACAGTACTGGTGACAATATGATTGTTTCAGCAGATGGTACTGTCACTCCCACAACTGCGACTCCAGTAGGTTGGTATACTTTCTAAAAAATTAGGACAATGAAAACCAGTATCCCCGACTTCCCACGGAAGTTGGGGATATCAATTTTTGGTCATATTTTTAACAAGCATAATTACTGCAAACAACTAATTTTTAATTTTTCCAAAAAGAGTAATTTATCACATTTTGTCAATAGTACGTTTGTTACTAATTAACAGAATATCTCAATAAAATCTCTAAAGATAATATTAAGTATAAAAGGTAAAAATGTATTATGATTGCATCCAAAGAATCCCTAAATCTTCCTACAAGTAATCTTAATTCTGTAAGTGCTTATTTACCTCCAAATCAATTTGGAGATATGCTCGATCCGAGCTATTCATTCTCCTTTGGAAAATCCTCAGAATCAAAACCTGATGAAATTACAAATCAGGCATCAAATGTACCCAAAACCAACCCAAATCCTAACTCAATATTTAGTAACCCTGCCACCAATGCTGACTTTAGTGGAGATGGAAAAAGAGACTTATTTTGGCGTAATAGTCAAACAGGTGAAACTGCTATTTGGGTAATGGATGGTGAAAGAATTGCTGATGCAAAATTTTTACCAAAAGTCGGCACTGAGTGGGATTACAAACTTGGTGATTTTAATCGTGATGGCAAGAGTGATATTTTTTGGCGCAACACCAAAACAGGCGAAAATTCCCTATGGATAATGGATGGTGCTAATGTTGCCAGCACAACCCAACTACAAACAATTGACAATACCTGGAACTTTCAAACTGCCGACTTTAATGGTGATGGTAAAAGTGATATTTTTTGGCATAACACCAAAACAGGTGAAAATGCAACTTGGTTGATGGATAATACAACAATAACCACCGCAGCTTACTTACCAAAAACAGAAGATTTATCTTGGACTCCCGACATCGTTGATTTTAATGGAGATGGCAAAAGCGATTTATTTTGGAGAAATAAAAATACCACCGAAACTGCGGTTTGGTTAATGGATGGAACTAATTACTCTGCTTCCTTCCTCCAAAAAATGGATTCCTTTTGGGAATATTCCGTTGGAGACTTTAATGGTGATGGTAGAAATGATTTACTATGGCAAAATCAAGCAACAGGAGAAACCTCCGCTTGGGTAATGAATGGAACCCTCATTTTTAGCGGTAACTTAGATAATATGGGTGCTGATTGGAAACCTAGTAGCGGTGATTTTAATGGTGATGGAAAAACTGATATCTTTTGGCACAATAGCAGAACCGGGGAAAATACTTCTTGGTTAATGGATGGTAGTAGTATTGCAACATCTGCATTTTTGCCGAAAACAGACTCATCGCGGCAATACAGGCTTGGGGATTTCAACGATGACGGCAAAACTGATATATTTTGGCGTAACTCCACCACAGGAGATGATGCAATTTGGTTCATGGATGGTACAACAGCTTCGGAAAGAACAACAACAACAGCACCTGCTGAGTGGAAAACAGCTTAATTGATGAGACTTATTACCGTATCACTTTTAAGGGTGGGGAAACCCCGCCCCTACAAAAAATTGGGGTAATTTATTTCTTGGTATTCCCTTCCCAACCACATCATTCCAATAGTAGAGACGTTCCGATGGAACGTCTTTAATTAATTAATTTATTATTTATTTTTGAATTGAAACATAACACATAGGACTTACGCATTGACAGAAAAATCAAGATAGGGGGTATGCTTTTTAGCGCTTAAAGCTTGATTAGGAACAACCAAAAAAGGGTAATTTATAAAAGGAACCGAACAATGTATTTACGTTGATATACAACATAGTCCCTTTGTACAGTGCGTAAGTCCTAACACAGTACAAATACCCCATTCCCAAAAACTAATTCCAATCCTGTTCTTCCTTTTTGCCGCGACTTTGATAAATTCCACCTACATCATGGATAGCGCGGGTTTTTTCAAAAAGTTCATCCTCAGTCAAACCCCACTGTTGCATGATATTATTTAAATCCGTCTGAATATCCCTAGCGCCTGGGAAATCTTGATAGCGGATACGTAATCGCGCTAATTCTGCTAGGTTAGTATCACTGGGTTCCGCAGCAATTAAGCTTTCCACAGTGGGTCTATCTCTGTTATAAAGGGGATGTTGCTGGTCTTTAGTCATTTGGGTAGTCGCGATCGCAGTTATCAGCGCTGAGTCGTTTTTAGGAAGAAAGCGAAAATGCTATTCTATAAGCCAGAATAGAGCTATCTCGTATCAGGTTATTAAATTTAAGGTCCGGTGAAAGCCGGAGATTGGTTAACTTCCTCTAAGTACTAATCTCTATATTTTATAAATTTTGGGAATTTTTGTTGTTTTATCCAACTTCTGGCTGTTTGTCTTAAAAACACTGCCAGACTGATTACTCAACAGCCATCCCTAATGACTAGCAATTCGGCAATGGTCAAAGCAAACGCTAAAGTACTTATCGAGCCTACACTTAAGTAGGCGGCTAACACAACTTTAAGCATACGGCTCTCACCACTGTCATCAGCCGTTAAATAAAGATACATTGTCTTTATAAAAGTACAAACAACTTCAACTCAGGGTGAGAACAAATTTCACTCTAAGTCCAAGCAGCAAGGGAGGCAATAACCCGCTTATGTTTGAACACTTCACTTCCCAAGCCATCCGAGTAATCATGTTAGCTCAGGAGGAGGCTCGCCGACTGGGGCATAATTTCGTAGGCACAGAGCAAATTCTCCTGGGATTGATTGGAGAAGGAAACGGGGTTGCCGCTAAAGTGCTTAGTGATATGGGCGTGACTCTCAAAGACGCACGTCGAGAAGTAGAAAAAATTATCGGTAGAGGTTCTGGTTTCGTACCACCAGAAATTCCTTTTACTCCTAAGGTTAAAAGTTTATTCGAGCAAGCTTTTAAAGAAGCTCGCACGCTAGGAAACAATTACATTAGCACGGAACATTTACTTCTGGGATTAACCGAAGCTGGCGAAGGTGTCGCCGCTAAAGTCCTACAAAATCTCGCTATAGACCTCAAAGATGTCCGCACATCAGTAATTCGCCGCTTGGGTGAAGATGTGGCGGTTGCTCCGGGGACATCTGGTGGTAGCAGTCAGCGTCGCAACCAGCAAAATCCAATCATCGAAGAATTTGGCAAAAACCTCACCAAGTTAGCCCAAGAAGGCAAACTCGATCCAGTTGTCGGTCGCGAAAAAGAAATTGAGCGCACCGTCCAAATCCTCGGTCGTCGAACCAAAAACAACCCTGTTTTGATTGGCGAACCTGGTGTTGGTAAAACCGCGATCGCAGAAGGTTTAGCACAGCGCATCGTCAATCAGGATGTGCCGGAAAGCCTAATAGACAAGCAAGTAATTGGTCTGGATATGGGTTCCCTGGTGGCGGGTACACGCTTCCGTGGTGACTTTGAAGAAAGACTCAAGAAAATCATGGAGGAAGTCCGCAGCGCCGGAAATATCATCCTCGTGATTGATGAAATTCATACTTTGGTTGGTGCAGGTGGAATTGAAGGCGGTATGGATGCTGCCAATATTCTCAAGCCAGCTTTAGCAAGGGGCGAATTACAGTGTTTGGGTGCTACCACCCTCGATGAGTATCGCCAGCACATCGAACGGGATGCTGCCCTAGAACGGAGATTCCAACCGATTAAGGTGGGTGAACCGACTGTTCCCGAAACCATTGAGATTTTGTACGGTTTACGTTCTGTTTATGAACAACACCACCGCGTCACAATTTCCGATGAAGCTTTGATTGCAGCTGCTGAATTATCAGATCGATACATTAGCGATCGCTTCCTTCCCGATAAGGCGATCGATTTAATCGATGAGGCAGGTTCTCGCGTCCGTTTAAGGAACTCGATGCACTCCACCAGCCGCGAAATTAAACGGGAACTTCTAACTGTTAGCAAACAGAAGGAAGAAGCCGTTCGCACCCAAGACTTTGACAAAGCAGGTAGCCTGCGGGACAAGGAAATCGAACTGGAAGGGCAACTTAAATCAGAATCCGCCGATTTTGTCAGCAATCCGGTGGTTGATGAAGAAGACATTGCCCAAATTGTCGCTTCCTGGACTGGTGTACCCGTCAATAAGCTCACCGAATCTGAGTCTGAGATGCTAATGCACCTTGAAGACACCTTGCACCAACGTCTCATCGGTCAAGAGCAAGCAGTTAGCGCCGTTTCCCGTGCTATTCGTCGCGCTCGTGTTGGTTTGAAAAATCCCAATCGACCCATTGCTAGTTTTATTTTCTCCGGTCCAACTGGGGTCGGAAAAACTGAGTTGGCGAAATCCCTGGCGGCTTATTTCTTCGGTGCGGAAGATGCGATGATTCGTGTCGATATGTCCGAATATATGGAACGCCACACCGTCAGTAAGTTGATTGGTTCGCCTCCAGGTTATGTTGGCTACGATGAAGGCGGACAGTTGACCGAAGCTGTACGTCGCAAACCCTACAGTGTCATTCTTTTCGACGAAATCGAAAAAGCGCACCCCGATGTATTTAATACATTGCTGCAAATGCTCGATGACGGACACCTCAGTGATGCCAAAGGTCGAAAAATTGACTTCAAAAACACCTTAATTATCTTGACATCCAATATTGGTTCCAAGGTAATCGAAAAAGGTGGTGGTGGTTTAGGGTTCCAGTTGGAGAATGAAGCCGAAGCAAGTTACAACCGCATCAAAACTTTGGTTAACGAGGAACTTAAAGTTTTCTTCCGTCCTGAGTTTCTCAATCGTCTCGACGACATTATTGTCTTCACTCAGTTGAAGAAGGATGAAGTTAAGCAAATTGCGGAAATTATGCTCAAGGATGTTGCTAACCGCCTAGTTGATAAAGGTATTATTCTCAAAGTTACGGAACGCTTCAAAGACCGTGTTGTACAAGAAGGTTACGACCCTAGCTATGGGGCAAGACCTTTACGTAGAGCGATTATGCGGTTATTGGAAGATTCATTGGCGGAGGCTATGCTTTCCGGTCAAGTAACGGATGGGGATACCGCAGTTGTAGATATTGATGATGACGGACAAGTCAAGGTAATTAAGACGGGGCAACCTGAGTTACTTTTGGCAAATGTTAGTTAGTTCAATTTAGTTTTGAATGTATTAGGGGTGCGTCGATGGCGTGCCCCTAATACATTTGTTACATACTAAGGGGCAATTACTTAATCTCAACCTAATGGGTGCTTACGTCATTTTGGGATAAGAGAACTCCACAGAAAGAAATGCCCAATGTCATTCTGTAGCTTGCTTCCCGCAGGGTGGAACGAAGAATCTCGCGTAGATGCTACCCTTCGGGAAGTCTTTCGCCTATGTTCCTCAGCATGACAACACAGGATCATTCATTTTGTGGCTTACTCTAATACCTCAAACCCCCTGTGGCTATATGTAATTATTGTGACTAGACAAAAATTTCTTTATACCAAAGTTTGGTCATATGGTGTAACATTTTAAAACTGGTTATTCTTGGGCTTGCTACTGCCAAAAGCATAGCAGCAAAGGATAAATGAGTTATACCTCTGGCAAACATTAGGTGAAACAGTATTACTTTTTTTACCCTCGGTTCCGTACTGGGGGTTTTTATTATTTATTTTTATTTAACAGGAATCAGCAATCAGCAATCAGGAGTTAGAATAAATTTTGTCCGACTTTGCCATTTCCGCAAGCTGTCTCCACTAATTAATTTGAAATTCTAGTTTCTGAATTCTTCAATATTTAATTTTATTAATGGATTGAATTACCTGACTTTTCCCGTTATCTTTCTATCACAGCGATCGCGATCGCGATCGCGATCGCAAGTGCTATCCGAAAAGTCCTATTTTCTCGTTGTTCGATTATCGTTAAGCCTCTTTTATTGAC
>NZ_NTFS01000139.1 GCF_002289455.1 Brunnivagina elsteri CCALA 953 | reverse complement strand
ACGCCATCCTTGAATCGAGTTAACAGTTGTAATATCCCAAAAATGTTGGCAGATGAAAAAGAATAAATCATAGTCTCCTTCAATCTTAGAAGGAGTACAACCCGACTTTAATAATTGTTTTTGACCAGATTTGATAGCGAGAAAATTTACCAATCTTTTGCTCAGTTGCTGATTTTGACTTGAGTCAAATTGGGGAAAATGTAGTTTGCCATGAGAAAAGTTACAAATAGCATCTTCAAACTCAAATTCAGGCGAACGAAAAGCGTCATGATTTAATTCTCGCATTGACACAATGAGAGTTTGCAATGTTTGATTTTTTTCGTTATTCTTTTGATTTTCTATTAAATCATATTGCTGATTCAAAAGTGAAATATTTTGTTCATCCAGTATCATAAAGGTAATTGATAGAATAGATAGTAAACTATAGTTATATCAAATAAAAATATTTCTCTTATGACAATTAAAACAAAAACAAAAAAATTGTATTATCTTAATATAAAATGCGAATCATGAACAGTTAGTTAATGGAAATATGAAGATGATTAATAGTTAAAGAGAATCGATCGCACTAGCGATTTTGGTGATAAATTGCTGTTGTCGTAATTCTAACCACTGTTTCCGTTCGTCCAAGACTTTGTAACGAATATCTTCTTCAAAATCATTAGATGTTACCAAATAAGTCAGAATGTGGGCAAACCTATCTGGTTGTTCAGCAACTTCAATATAGGAGGGGTATTCAAAGATTCCCCGCAATGCCACAGGAGTAGCAACAATTGGTAAACCAGATGCGATCGCATCTAAAGTTTTGATTTGGATACCTCCCCCGGCAACAGACGGAATTGCGATCGCTTTTGCCTGTGCCATAAATTCTTGAACGTCGGGTACAAATCCGCAGTAATGAACATTTTCATATTCTCCAGACAACCATTCAGCTCCTTTACCAGCAACATGTATCGATAAATTTTCTGGTAAGTAAGGATAAACTTTCTGGAAAAACCACTTCAAACCCAACATATTGGCATTCCAAGTCCAACTACCTATGATGGCAATGTCAATTTTTTTACTTGAGGTTTGATGTTGTAATGGTTCGATACCAATATTTAGGCTTGAAGATAAATCAAATACTTTTGTATTTTGATTAATTCCTATGAAGTATTCTAAATCGTGGGATGTCAATGTCCAGACTTGTGATGCCATATGAGCTAAATTATCTTCACAAACTTTGATTAGATGAGCTTCGCGTTGATAAATATACTTAGCTAGATGATTCTGTGTATTTTGGTACTGTGATACATAAATTTCATGCTCAATATTATGAGTAATAAAGATAATTTTTTTTACCTTTTCTGACAATAAAACAGCTACCCAGTAAATTTGTGTATGGTCTATAATTGCGATATCGTAAGTATCATGACTGAGACTTTCTTTTAAGATTTGGAGATAATTATACGAATAATATTTAGCCGCAGAATAGGGATATTTTTTCAAGAAGCTATTCCCCATCCATAAAAATGGATAAAGTTTTGATTTATGGCTTTCTATATGACGTTTACCAGCAACAATCTCATTTTTTTTACTTTGTTGAATATCACCAATTCGTTGATAACCAATAACTAAAACATCATGTCCATTTTGCTCTAATGCATCAATGAAATTCTGTGAAGCAATTTCACCTCCCGTTCTTCTCGAACTGGGAATCACAGTTGTTAAATAGAGAATTTTCATAAAATATTTGTACTTGGTAGTTAATAATGAACCCTGAGTGGAACCAAAACAATTGGTAATTTGTAATTATGTGTCGGAACAGATGATTTGACCTCAAACTTGCTTAGTGTTTATCATCTGTCATTCTTAAATGTTCAAAGAGCAATCATAAATGACTAAGTGAACCGTATCTGATTCAGACTCCGTGGGTAACTTTATAAGCTTGGTAGCGAATTCCGATAATGCCCGCTAAAGTTCCAACACCTCGGTAAATATTCAGTAATGCCTTAATCAATGCATGTTGTCCAACAAACAAAGAAGGAAGCATCAAAAATAAACCTTTGACAATCAGCGCAAGACCTTTGATGATACGAATTGTAATGACTGGAATTGATGGGTAGAGTTCGCATTCGCACCAGCTATGAATACTCCAACCAAAATAACCACGTTGTAGTACCCATTTGAGATTGGTACGACTTTGGGGAATCCATTCACGCACGATCGCATCATTTGCCCAAACAAACTTGTAACCAGCAAGATGCAACCGCATAAATAAGTTAGTATCTTCTCCACCAGTGATGGCAAAACGTTCGTCGAAAACTGGCTCAATTTGCCGCAAAATCTCAGCACGAATTAAGACATTATTGGTCGATGCAATTTCCAGTGGATGTCCTGTAGGGTAGCGAAGTGGTTCAAAAAATTCCCCTTTGGCAAGCCATGTGGGAATATCTGATTTGATGAAGTTGGGTATGACTGGTGCAGCAACAACATCAGCTTGATAAGCTTTTTGGACAGAAAGCAACTCATCTAACCAATTAGTTTCGGGAACTTCATCGTCATCAATGAATGCGACGAAATTAGAATATTCACTCACAGATGCGATCGCTCGATTGCGGGCAAAGGAAATACCTCGTTGTGATTCGATACAATATTTCAGCATCCAGCAAAAATTTGTTTCGATGTTGGCACAAATTTCCCGTGCTGAACCTGTCACATCGTTATCAACAACAATAACCTCAATCTCTGGCACTTCACTTTTAGAGAAAGTTAACTGATTGAGTTCTATAAGTAAACGCTTCAATCCTTCTGGACGTTGATAACTCGCTATACAAACCGAGACTAACATTTTCTTATCTCCATTCCATCAAGTAATAATCAATCACTTTCTAATCGTTTGTAGCTTCTAACTCGAACCATTCCTCTTCACTCATCGCAACCACATATTCATCAACATCTGACGGTTGGGATTTGGCTGCCAGTGAAAAAACTGTAGATACATAAAGTATCCAGAAAATGCTATTTGTAGTCACTAGGGTGCTTTCGCTAATGTTGTAAATCAGCATAAAAGTCAAAAACATCAAGTGCCATATACCCTCAATATTGCGGGTACTTAGCAGCAAATTCACCCCTTGGATCAGAGCAGTAATGTAGCTAATCAAGAACGCGATTAGAGCGATTACTCCTAACTCCACCAGCAAATCCATAAAGCCATTGTGACCATAGGGACATTCCCACGCCAAAATTCGCCAAACATCTGCGGTAACTGGACTGTCCCAATCGCGCCAAAATGCATTAAATCCGTAGCCAATTAAAGGACGTTCGGCAAGTTTATCGAGCATTACCTGCCAAATATCAGTTCGTCCTGTCAGGGTTAAATCCCGTCCGACAGCACCAGTAATGACATTGATATTATCAAAGATGAGTATGGCGGCACTACCCAAAACCAAAATCACAGCAATGGTTAAAGGTATCAATTGGGAATAATTCAACCGCCAAGTTCGATATAGTAGCAATATAATCGTCAGAATAACAAACGAAATCAGGGCTGTTTTCGATGTGGAAAGTATGATTAAAGCCACCGACAAACCATAACCAATCCAAGCTAACCATCTCCAAGAACGATTAGGTGTAGGTGATATGGGTTTACCTAGCGCGACGAATAAAAACACCATGTTGCTCAATACCATCAACCTACCGAAGATGTTTTTGTGGGTCATTATGCCTCGCCAAGCACCTGCGTGAATGCCCCCTTCTTGGACAGTCATCGTGCCGTAAAATGGTAATGCGATCGCAAACACACAGGAGAGTACAGCAACTAACCCTAAAGCCACG
The DNA here is from genome assembly GCF_002289455.1 of Brunnivagina elsteri CCALA 953. Lineage (GTDB taxonomy): Bacteria > Cyanobacteriota > Cyanobacteriia > Cyanobacteriales > Nostocaceae > Brunnivagina > Brunnivagina elsteri. The sequence continues at coordinate 11,319 of NZ_NTFS01000139.1, read as the reverse complement.
GCAAGTAACTGTAATTGCTCCCGCAGGGTATACCGCATCGCCATATATACAGCAAACAAACTCGTTCCCAGCAACAAAATACTCCGACGGGAAGTGATATCTGGTGCAACCGTCCAATACATTGATGCGATCGCGATCGCCACTACTAACCAAATCCACATATTTTTCGTTGCTATCTGCACAAAATTATTCCATTGCAGGGCAATTAATAAGCCAGTGACAGCGTAAATCCCCAGGAAAAGTATGGGACTATAGGGGTCTGATGCTACGGCTGTTGCATCTTGACTATCTAAAAGAACGGGTATCAAAGCAGTAGTCGAGAAGAATAGCGAAAAAACAACGAAACACTTTTCGGCTAGTGTTGGATATTTTGGCATGGTAGCTCGCGTCTCACCCTTTTGTTTTTATACAGAGAAAAATACTGAGGCAGAACCAATTGTTTTCTCTATCAATTTAGTATCATAGATATAATTGGTACTTAAGTCATGTTTAGATTTGGCTTGGTTTACGGAATTTTTTCATCGCTGGATTAAATAAAGTACATTCACTCTTGATGTGTTAGCGGAGCGTAATGCACCATTCCAAGTTCAATCAGAATTGTAGGTTATTAAATTTGCACTCCTTAGTGGCTTCTGTAAGTAGGGAGCTACGTCGTAAGCCGAAAGATTTAAACCAGCTAGATGGCAAAATAATATACTTTCTATCTTCTGCCCTCTGTCTTACTTCGGTAATTAATTAATCCAAAATTATTTCCAAAAATGCAAAAATTGTTTAAAATATACATAGTTATCTGCGGCGTTTATGTATCATGGCTTAATACTTGCATCAATAATAACCTCTTTATTTCCTAGCTACTGGAATCTATTGAGTTTGGTACGGCAAAAATAAAGCTACCATTCAAAAATCATTCGTGGCTGTATGTTTAGTTAGCTGCGCTTAAGTTATCGATGAATATGCTAATGTGCATATCCTCAAAAGAATAACTTTTAAACAGGAGAAATTGACAAAGCTTCACTTAATCTTTATTCAGAGTCAATTATCGCAAAACTTCGATAAAGCCCTTAATCTAGTTCGGGTTAGCGAGATATGTTAAAGATAGGCAAATTCAAAATTTTCCCGTATTTGTTTAGCTATAGCCTGTTAACAACTGGGTGAACCATGAAAAATATTTGTCTGCGATCGCCTGGACAAGTTTAAGCTTGTGGAGTATATAAGATAAAGGTTCTCAGAGTCGCACACAGGTAAATATCAGGTTACAGGATTAGGAATTTGTTTATTGAAGTTGTTTTTAGTTTCTATAGATTTAAGTTGTCTTCTTGCCTGTAATATGTTTTGGTAGTACAACATCAGGTATTAGTCACAATTTAAAATTGTCTTATCATCATCTGCAAAGCCGAATTAGTCAAACTTCTTTGATTTGTAAAAAGTTTATATTAACGACCAAATTTAGCGAATCAATTTAGCAACCAATTAGTATCCAAACAAAATTATAACTAAACGGATTTTCATGGGAACACACATAACAACAACAGAAACGAGCGTGCAAAACCTCAAAAATCCCCATCCCTCCACACGAGAAGCCTTTTGGGTTTGGAAAAAACCGGATATCGAAGAAGAAACCCCCCGATTGACTCCAGCATTTGGCGTTTTGCGGCGACGAGCGGCTTTGATTGCAGGTATAACTGTGGCAGTAACGACCACATCAGTTTTTTTGGCAGCCAAGCAAGATGCCAGGTATGAAGGTCGTTTTCAAATCATGGTGGAACCGCTTAAGAGTAATGATAGCGAGTTATTAAAATTGCTTTCTGCTACGCTTCAGCAGAATGTCAACGAAATTACCAAGCAAAATACTACTACTCTTGACTATAATGCCTTAATGGAGGTACTCAAAAGCCCCAAAATTATCGATCCAGTCATTAATGAGTTAAGGGTTAAATATCCCAACATTAGCTATGACCAACTAGTTGGAAATGATATTGCTGGAGGTAAAGCCACAACGGGCAGAGAAGGGACATTAATGGTGTCCAGGATTGCCAAAGGTAAAGATGAATCACGAGTGATTGAAGTTCGTTACCGCGATACCAACCCCCAAAAAATCGAATTTATTTTAGATAAAGTATCCCAAGCATATCGCAAGTATAGTAGCGAACAACAGCAAAGTAGTTTGCGTCAAGGGATTAAATTTGTCGAACAGCAAGTACCCAAACTAGAACTGCGGGTTAATACCCTACAAGGGCAACTTCAGGTATTTCAGCAGCGTTACAGTTTTTACAATCCTCAGTTACAAGGTGAGCAATTATTAAAACGGCTTGATGACACAAAAGTACAACGACTAGATACCGAGCGTAAATACTTAGAGTCAAGGTCCCTTTATACCTCCTTGCAAAACCAGTTGGGAATGACCCAAAATAGCGCGATCGCAGCATCGGCATTAAGCGAATCCCCCCAATATCAACAGATACGCACTCGCATCGGCGAAATCGATGCCAAGATTGCTCAAGAATCCGTACGCTTCAACGAAGCCAGCCCAGTGATTCAGTCTTTGCGGGAAGAACGTCGCAAACTCCAACCCCTATTAAGCCAAGAAGCGCGAATAGCATTAGGTAATCATGCTGTCCAAGGTAAGATTTCATCCGAAGTAGTCACCTATCAAAACTCGGTACGACGAGATTTAACCAAGCAGCTCGCTGATGCTAATAACCAAACCCAGTCGCTGGAAATGAGTTTGCAGGCATTAGTTCAAAACGAGTTCCAACTCAACGAGCAAATTAAGCAATATCCGATAGTTTCTCGCCAATACGCAAATTTACAACGGGATTTACAAGTTGCAACTGATACTCTCTACCAACTGAAATCGAAACAAGAAGCTTTACGAGTCGATGCGGCGCAACAGGAAGTTCCCTGGGAGATTATTATGCCTCCCAGTGTACCCCGTGATGCCACTGGTAAGCTGATTTCTGTATCGCCACAGCCTTCCCGAAGTTTGATGCTGGGGGGCATTGGAGGGTTATTGTTGGGAACTTGTGCGGCTTTCGTCTTGGAAAACATGAAAAACGTCTTTCATGACCCTTCAGAGGTCAAGCGTGCAGCCAAATTACCCATTTTAGGTTCGATTCCCTTTTGCCGAAATATTCATATTCCGACGGTGAATAATGTCGTCATGTTTGAAGGCAGAGATAATCGCGAGGTGGAATCAGCAGAATCAAATGTGGCTTTGAAGCGTCGAGATGAGAAGAATCAGGTGTTTGCCCAGGCTTTTTGTTCGCTTTACAATCGTGTCGATTCCTTCAGTAAGGAAGCTTCGATTCGTTCTATAGCGGTAACATCTGCCACATCTGGAGAAGGGAAAACCTCTGTAGCCGCGAATTTAGCGCAAATAGCTGCCGAAGCAGGGCAAAAAGTTTTACTAGTGGATGGGAATTTGCGAAATCCACAACTGCATTACCATCTGGGGATAGGGAATACAGAAGGGTTGAGTGAGGTACTTTCGCAAGACTTAGATATGCACCTAGCAATTCAGCGATCGCCTAATGAGGAAAATCTCTTTGTATTGACTGCGGGTAAAACCAAAGGCAACCCCAACAAACTATTTGCATCCAGTCAAATGGAGAATTTTGTCGAGCGATCGCAAGCCCATTTTGACCTGATTATTTACGATACACCTAATTTACTCGGACGCTTGGATACCAATGCCTTGGCAAACCATACTGATGGCATATTACTGGTTGTCGGATTAGGGAAAACAGCCCGTCCTCACTTTAAACAAGTGGTGGAAGAATTGAAAGGAGGAAGAGTAACTGTTTTAGGAATGGTGACAAATAGCTTAGAGAATTAATTTTTCTATTCCCAGTACAAAATGTTAGTGGTGGACAGCAGCAGTCGGATATCCTATATTAACTTTCTGACTGTGTATAAAGTTTTCAACAGCATGTCCTAAGTAAACAAACCGATTTTATCTTTCATAACGACAAAATATAGTGAATGTCATTCAGCAAATAACTGTACAAATCCGAAAAAAACTGTCCAACCAGTTTATTCGCAACCTCAGTTGGTTGGGGATGGCAGAAATTATTTACCGTGTCATGCGGTTAGTGCTTGTTGCCATCATGGCGAGGTATTTAACAAAGTATGATTATGGTTTGGGTGCTATTTTAATGACGGTTCGTGAATTTGCCCTTACCTTTAGCAACTTTGGTATTGGTGCAAAAATAATTCAAACGGAGGAAAAGGAACTCAAAGACTTATGTAACTCAGCCTATTGGTTAAACTGGCTGATATTTGTTTGCTTGTTTGTAATTCAATGTTTCATATCATATCCAGTTTCTTTGGTCAAGAATACGCCAGAACTGATTTTGCCAATTTGCGTATCTGCGATCGCGTATTTAATTTGGCCTATTTCTAGTATTCAAAAAACCCTAATTCAAAAAGAGAATCGCTTCAAAGTAATTGCATTAACAGACAGTTTTCTATTCTCATTAGGAAGTCTTCTATCTGCTGCCTTTGCCGTTAGTGGAATGGGAATTTGGTCATTTGCCCTACCTTCATTGATTGTTGCCCCTCTGGAAATTTTTATTTATTACCATTATCATCATTGGCGACCAACAACTGGATTTACGACTAAATATTGGGGAGAAATTTGGAATTTTGGTAGGAACATTTTAGGGATTGGATTACTCAAAACCCTGAGAAATAATTTAGATTACTTAGTTATTTTTACTTTGTTAGGTGTCGATGAATTAGGAATATATTTCTTTGGGTTTAATGCTGGATTAGGAATTAGTTTAAGTATTATCAATGCTGTCAACTCAGCAATTTTCCCACATTTATGTTCGGTACGTGATAATCCTCAAGATTTTAGAAAGACATATTTCAACAGTCTGAAAATTATCGCTTTAGTTATTATCCCCTTTGTACTGTTTCAATCTAGTATGGCGCAGTTCTACGTACCAATTGTATTTGGTAAACAATGGATACCCGCCATTCCCGTTATCATACTAGTTTGTTTATCAGCAATTCCCAGACCATTCGCAGATGCCGCTTCCCAATTACTTGTAGCAGTTGGCAAGCCCCATTTAGATTTAGTTTGGAATGGGATATTTACTTCAGTATTTGCGATCGCATTAGTTGTGGGAGTGAATTGGAAAGAAATCGGAGTCGCAGCAGCAGTTTTAATTGCCCACATGATTTGCTTGCCATTATTCTCGCTTTGGGCAACCCAACATGTATTTGGGAAGAGGAAATAGGGGATTGGGCATTGGGGATTAACTTTGTAAGGGCGAACGGTCGTACTCCGAAGCGGAGAAGCAAGCTACGCCCCTACTGTAGACACTAATTTTGCATAAACTTTAACTAGTCAATAGATATCAAAGTCAACACCTTAAGGCGTTCTTGATATTGACTTTTCCTCATTCCAGACTACGAATAGTCTCAACTACTCGTTGTGAGACAAACGGTAATATCTCGCGACTTTTCGCTTGGGCTTTCCCTTCAGTGAATACAACTAAAGAATAAGGACGCAAATCAGGAACTTCAATATAAGCCACATCGTGACGAACCTGACTAGTCCAACCAGCTTTTGACCAAAGTTGACTATTTTGTGGCAAACCTCTACCTAAAAAGCCAGTAACCTGGTCTTCTTCAACTTCTTGGGGTAATAACTTCGGGTCAATATCGCGCTTGAGTAATCCCATCATCGATTGCGATCGCACACTGGAAACCGCTACCCCACCCACAATACTATGTAATAGCCTTGCTGTGGCATTTGTGGTCAGCATATTCCGATTTTCTAACATTTGCCCATAAAAAGCCCGTTCACGTCCATAAGGACCATCGCACCAAGTTTTTTGACAAACATTAATAGTCTCTAACTCACCCCAACCCAAAGATTGATAATAGCGATTGACAATTTGACGCTGATACTTCCACGTATCAAATGGTCCCGATGGTAGTTCCGGACCCGATGTCGTGCCGCTCAATATATCTACCATTAAACTAGTTGCATCATTACTAGACTCTGCGATCGCATCACGCATTGCCCGCTCTAACTCGTGTGATGGCTGGGTCATACCCTTTTCTAACCATTCGTGAGCAGCAACCAAATAAAATAATTTGACTACACTAGCTGGATAAATTCGCTCCACACCCCTATACGCAAAACCACGCACAGGATGAGTCCAAAAAGCATCTGGTCTTAGTGCCCCACCAGTATTTACAAGCACAGGTGGGTCATAAACAATCCAAGTTATGGCAATTTGGTTACGTGCTAACGTTGGAAACTCTGCCCAGGTAGCCTCTAATATTCCATTACCTAGTTTTTCTAATTGTTCGTCTTTAGTAAAAAAATCCATACTGAACAAACTGCAATGATGTCCTCTAATCCCAAAGCAAAAATCAATCATCCCAAATCTGAAGAGTACGAATGCTTAACGAACCTAAACATATACGATTCTCCAGAATGTAACCGTCTTGCTACCCAAGCAGCAGCAGGACGACATCTAAGACTAACATCGAATTCGCAAGATACATCGGTAAAAATATCTCTGTGCGAAGATAATTACCCAGGTTGGTTGGCTCAATCCGATTTCGATTTGTTACAACAGGCTACCTTACCTTATCAGCCTAAATCATTTTCGCGTGAACAAATAAAAAAACTGCTGCCGGAAGTAATTAATTTTACCCACAATGCTATGCAGCAGCCCAATTATTACCTCTGGGGGGGTACAGTTGCCCCAAATTACGATTGTTCGGGATTAATGCAAGCAGCATTCGCATCCGTAGGGGTTTGTCTTCCCCGTGATGCCTATCAACAGGAAGCTTTTCTATTAGCCATTTCCATTGGAGAATTAGAACCAGGGGATTTAGTATTTTTTGGGACTCCCCAAAAAGCAACCCATGTGGCACTCTATTTAGGATGCGATCGCTATATTCATAGTTCGGGAAAAGAACAAGGACGTAATGGTATCGGTATTGATGTTCTCTCGGAACAAGGTGATGCTGTTAGCCAGTCATATTACAAACAGATACGTGGAGCAGGCAGGGTTGTCAACAGTTACGAAGCAATTGTTACGTAACAAATACGTAGAGACGACCCGATGGGTCGTCTAATTAATTTATTAAATTACAAATTACAAATTACGAACTATATTGGCTTGGCTTATGAGGAGTGCGTTAGTTTCAGGTAAGTTAGTTTCAGGTAGGTTAGTTTCTGAAAATATGAATGAACAAAATGGGGCAATTCCCCCAGATGTTCTTGATGTGTCAGTGGTTGCACCAGTCTATAACGAAGTGGAAAGCATCCCCCATTTACTGGAAGCCATAGAATTAGTGCTTGCTAACAGCGAATTGAGTTACGAAATCATCTTAGTCGATGACGGTTCCACCGATGGTTCAGGAGAATTACTCAAAGAACAGGCAAAAATTCGCAGTGACTTAAAAGCAATTATTCTACGTCGTAACTACGGGCAAACCGCAGCTATGTCAGCCGGATTTGATCATGCTCTTGGCAAAAACATTGTAACTTTAGATGCCGACTTGCAAAATGACCCCGCAGATATACTAATGCTGCTGGCAAAATTAGATGAGGGTTACGACATGGTGAGCGGTTGGCGGCAAAAGCGCCAAGATAAGGCATTGACACGCTTACTACCTTCTAAAATCGCTAATTGGATAATTCGCAGCATTACAGGGGTGCGTATCCATGATTACGGTTGTTCGCTCAAAGTATACAGAGCCGAACTAGTCGCTGATATGAATTTATATGGGGAATTGCATCGTTTTTTACCTGCTCTTGCGTATATTGAAGGGGCGCGGATTACCGAAATGCCTGTGCGACACCATGCCCGTCGTTTTGGCAGTAGTAAATATGGTCTATCTCGCACCTTTCGGGTGATGATGGACTTATTAACGATCGCATTTATGAAAAAATTCCTCACCCGTCCAATGCATGTTTTCGGTCTATTGGGTTTAGGCTCGATGGCATCTGGTGGAGCAATTGGTATTTACTTAACCTTTGTCAAGTTAGCTTTTAATGAAGATATTGGTAACCGTCCTTTATTAATTCTTGCTGTGTTACTTTTAGTTACAGGTGTACAGCTATTTTGCTTCGGTTTGCTGGCAGAATTGCTCATGCGTACCTACCATGAATCACAAGGAAGACCAATATACAGAGTTCGTGAAGTCATCACTAAAATGTAAAGTAATGTAAAAATAAGGGGATTGGGCATTGATAATTAATTCCCCTTGCCCTCCTCCTAGCATCTACCGTGAATATTTTTTATACCCTTGATTCCCAGTTGCGACGCAATCTTTTGATATTATTTGCAACTGGTTTACTATTTTGGTCGAGTATGGCTTCGTTGTTGCCTACCCTACCTTTATACGCTGAGTATATCGGGGCAACCAAGCAACAAATTGGGGTTGTAATGGGCAGCTTTGCGATCGGTTTGTTGATTTGCCGTCCTTATTTGGGGAAAATGGCAGATGAAAAAAGTCGCAAATTGGTTTTAATTATTGGGGTTTTTGTAGCTGCTTTAGCTCCTCTTGGCTATGCCGTTGCCACATCATTGCCGTTAATGATGGCATTGCGTGCTTTCCACGGCATTAGTATTGCAGCTTTTACCACAGCCTATAGTGCGTTAGTTACTGATATTGCACCACCAAACAAACGGGGTGAAATCATTGGTTATATGAGTTTGGTTAACCCTATTGGTATGGCAATTGGTCCAGCATTGGGTGGGTATTTGCAGGCTGAAGCTGGCTACATACCTTTGTTTTTATTTTCTAGCCTATCGGCAACATTGGGACTTTTATGTATTCTACAAATATCAAGTCCGCCATTACCAGAATATTCCCAAACTGGAGAGAATAGAGATAAATTTTGGCAGATATTATGGAGTCCACGGGTTAGGGTTCCGACGATTGTGATGTTGCTGGTAGGGTTAGCATTCGGAACCTTGAGTACATTTGTCCCATTATTTATTAAATCCACCAAAGTTGATTTAAACCCCGGATTATTTTACACAGCAGCAGCAGTAACTAGTTTTAGCATTCGCTTTCTGACTGGGAGAATTAGCGATCGCATTGGTAGAGGTTTGTTTGTGACGATTGGGATTACTTGCTACAGCATCTCGATGTTTTTGTTATGGCAAGCTAATAGTGCCACAGCCTTTTTAATTGCGGCTGCGATTGAAGGTATTGGTGGTGGGACAATGATACCCATGATTGTAGCGATGATGGCAGACCGTTCCCATCCCCAAGAAAGGGGAAGAATATTTGCCCTATGCGTTACGGGGTTTGATGTGGGAATTGCGATCGCAGGACCTGTTCTTGGTTCCGTTGCTGAAAAAACTGGCTATCGTGATATGTTTGCTTTGGCAGGAGTATTAACTCTTCTTGCCACAATTATTTTTCTCACCCAATCCAGCAAAGATTTACAAGATTCAATCCGTTTTGCCTTGGGAAAAGGTAAAGATGGTTATGCTTTGAATGATTAGCAAAAATAAGAGTTAGGATTTTCTAACCCTAACTCTTAATTTAATCTTTAATTGCGATCTGACTAAAATGGGCGGGAAGGGATTTGAACCCCTGACACCGTGGTCCGTAGCCACGTGCTCTAGTCCACTGAGCTACACGCCCTTGGGAGGAATTAATTAACCCCTACAAGAAAATTATATTAGCAGACATTCACAGGATAATGCAAGAGAATTCTCCATCAAATTTTTCCAATCTCTCCCACCTCGATCGCCAAGGGCAAGCGCAAATGGTCGATGTTTCGGCAAAACCCGTCACAGTAAGGCAGGCAGTGGCATCGGCAACAGTGCGGATGCTACCCCAAACCTTCGCAGCAATAGAAGCTGGAAACACCCCCAAAGGAGATGTCTTGGGCATTGCCAGACTTGCCGGAATCATGGCAGCCAAGCAAACCGCAAATTTAATTCCCCTTTGCCATCCCTTACCAATACAAAAAGTCGAAGTTCAGGTAATACCCCAACCTGAGTTACCAGGGTACGAGATTCAAGCCACAGTTAAAACCAAAGCAGAAACGGGTGTGGAAATGGAAGCTTTAACTGCGGTTTCCGTTGCAGCTTTGACTTTATATGACATGGCAAAAGGCTTAGAAAAATCAATTCAAATTGAATCAATTCATTTAGTGAGTAAAACAGGTGGAAAATCGGGAGATTACACCAGTATCCCGTAGAGACGACCCGATGGGTCGTCTATATTTTTTATAATTTATTTATAATTTATTTATGATTTAATTTATAATTTATTTATGATTTAATTATGAGAGACGACCCACTGGGTCGTCTGTACAAGTGTAAGATTTGTTCATCTCTAGCAACAAAGCCCCAACAATCGTAGAATTAAACTACCTGCTAAATTCTGTAACTATATACTTATGCCTCCGCGCTGGTCTCGCATACCTACCCGTCAAGACGCTGATTTCCGTAAATTAGACGATCGCATGAATTTTGCCGTACATGTGGCTGTTTTCGCTGCCATAAATTCGGGAATGTGGTTTTTTCATAACTTCCTCAACACAGATTGGCAATGGTTGCCTGTGGTGACTCTAAGTTGGTTGGGGCTACTGTTGACACATCTTCTTTATATTGCGGTCATTGCCGATTACTCAGGAACTCCACCTAAATCTATCTGAAGGTGTAATCCTCAGCCTTAAACAATTGTAACCTGGGGTAGTAGAGGTAATTTCACTTGTTGGGTCATAATGTCAAGTAGTTTGGATTGCATTCAGCATTCGAGACTAATATTGATATTGACGTTTGATGCGATCGCACAATTAAAGAGAGGTTATTTTTATGGCACAGGTAAATACCACGGAAATCCTCGAATCCCTGGCTGCTGATATTGGCGAAAATGTATACATCGACATCGCAAAATGGCATCTGTACCTATCGAATGCCAAATTGCATACAGTTGTCGCTGAAAAAATGTATCCTTTGCTAATCTCAAAATCTGTCAATGAAGACCAAGTAGTTCAAGTTCTTGAATCTATCAAAGTCAAAATTGGTGGAGGCAGACGCGAACTAGCGCTGATTGATTTACTACCACTTCAATGTCAGGTAAGTCTAGTAGATATACTAGAAAAATACCAAGAGGAAATATAGTTTTTGTAATTTGAGACTGTTGAATAATACTTACTTTTTCTCCGATAATCTGCTTACAACAAGCACAACATTGAGGAGACAAGTTTGCATGTTTGAGTATCAGTTTCACGATGAATATACTCTGGCAGAAGTAACAGATAAACTTGGGAAAAAAGCTTTAGAGTTATGTCTAATACATAGTTTTGTTGTGCGTTAC
>NZ_NTFS01000138.1 GCF_002289455.1 Brunnivagina elsteri CCALA 953 | reverse complement strand
TGTACAATTCCTTTCTCCGTATTGCGGAAGATGGAACTAGAAGGATTTGACGAAAGAAAGTTAGCATCTATCAAAGATACAATTTACTGCCCAGCGACAAAAGTCGCATTCCATACCCAACAAGCTTTTTGGGAAAAACAAGGAATTAAAGGTGGTGCATCGTTTAGTGGTGAAGGTGTACGTCAAACCTATTATCCATCGGTAAAATTTAATCCTAACAGTGGTAGTGTGATGTTAGCGAGCTATACAATCGGTGATGATGCGGTTCGCATGGGTAATATGTCGGAACAGGAACGTCATAGCTTTGTCAAAAATACCGTTGGAAAGGTTCATCCGGAATTACAAGCTGAGGGAATGATTACTGATGTGGCATCCATCGCTTGGGGTAATTATAAATGGAGTGCTGGTGGTTGTACTGTACATTGGAGCGATGATATGTCTGATGAGTCGAACCATACCATTAGTTATTTGGAAGCTGCAAGACCTCAAAATAATCTTTTCTTTGCTGGGGAACATTGCTCGAAATATCCAGCTTGGTTACAAGGTTCGATTGAATCTGCGCTTGAAGCAGTATATGACATCGTATCAACAGAGTCTGTATCTACTTCCTTCATCGGTTTGGGAAATGTCAAAGTCAAACAAAATCAGTTGGAGACAAGTCTTGTTGGTTAATCATCTTGAGTTGAGGAAATCTGGTTTTGACAATGCATCTACCTCAAGCCAGATTTCTAGGAATTATTTAAACTTTCTAGGTTAGCGCAGAGGTTCGCGGAGTAATGCTGAGAAAGTTTAATTATGAGTATTTTTAAAATCCTTGCCTAGTCTATATTTGATTCTTTAATTTCTAAATTATTATTCTATTTAATTGCATAAGTTCAATTTCCTCTCCGCTAAATACAAATGGAGAGGTTCTTTTTATTCTATTCCCTATACCTATGAGTATCCTAGATTTTCCCCGTCTTCACTTCCAAGGCTTTGCTCGCATCCACGCACCAACAGGACATAAAAATGGTAACGTGGATGTTGCTAATAATACTGTATATATGAATGGTGAACCCGTTGACAGCAGCGTTAATGCATCCATCTATCACGAATATCTCCACAATTTAGGTTCTCGCTACAACTCAGCAGGACAATTCGATGAAAATGGCGCTTTTAGCATGGCAATGGGACATGATTTTGGTGGGAATGGACATTTTTTGATTGAAGCGCAAATAGTTAGTACTCAGCGCAAATTTGGCGAAATTGACAAAAATGACCCAGTTGTAGGACGTAGCGTTGACTTGTGGGGACATTATAATGATTACGTCAAAACCACAGTAAATCGCGCTCGTTTTTTTGAATGTGACCCCGCATCGAATTGGACTGATACAATTATGTTGGGTCAATTAGCTTTTGGCAGACAGGGAGTTTCCCACGAAGTTCCTTATATGGTTTCCGCACCAATTACAGGAATGCAGTTAGCAAGATGGCAAGATTTTCATCATCTGCGGGATTTACCAGAACATTGTTTAAATAACCAGTTTCAACGTGCTGCTGTCTTTCAATTTGCGATTCCCAAAGATGCAGAAGACTTTATTTGGGGAGAAGAAATTGAGACTTCCCCCACTGTATCCATGTTGCGATCGCAAATGCAGCATCCAAATACATTAGGTTTGGTGGTGCAATTTAGTATCAGTAATATGTCTGCTCCCATGCAACCCGATTCTCCGACTTTTTGGGAACTCCACGGTACGATTGGGTTATGGTGTAAAGATGAATTGCGTACTTATCCACATGGTAGATTATTAATTCCTCAAAGTCTTCCTGATTCACCTAAGTTATTAAACAAGTTAAATAATCTGACTCTACAAATTACTCTCCAAGGTGTCAGTTTAAACATGGTGACAGCAGTACCGGGAATTGGACGTACTGTAAAACCAGAAATGGGACCAACTCATCAAATTAATTCTAAGTTGAATTTGGGTGATTTGGAATTACGGACTCTAAAAACCCATAAACTCATTGCCATTATTCCCAAAGAAGCATATCAAAAACAAGCACATTCTCTAACTAGTGGAATTGTTGATATTCCCCTATCAGAACAGTTAGGAGAATTAGTTGGAGATTTAACTGGAAAATTAGTAGAAGAGATAGAAAATCAGGGATTGTGTATTCTCGGAACAGATGAAAATGGACAGCAAATAATTCTTTTACAAGAACAAGAAATCAACCTTCAAATAGATGATGCTTGTTTATTTATTGAATATCCAAATTGGAAATCTGGTGAAGAACATGCAATTGAATTAGAAGTACATTCCTTTGTTAGAGGTATTCCCGCAGCAGTTGAAGACATTAATCTAATTCAATTTTATAATCCCAGAGCATTTCCCCAACTTAAACACGAATCCCCCCCCAATTCAGCAATAGAAATAGTCCATTTCAAACCAGGAAAAATCCCAGAAAAAGCTAACTTTACATCCACATGTATAATCTCCACCAACCCTTCCGGACATGCCTCGGTAACATTACGTGGAGCAAACCCAGGAACCGCCAAAATATTACTAACCACAAACCCTCTCCCTCTTTGCGTCTCTGCATCTTTGGGCGATACAAATCATATTAAACAAGCAGAAATAGCCTACGACAACGACGACAAACTCGGATTTTGGTCAGGTTCTGGATTCTTCGCAGTAAGAGTAATGAGCAACGATTGGCACTTAGAAGAAATCCCAGATAAAGCAGTAGACTTCGACTTAATTTACAAACATATCCTCGCTTTTTACGAATTTAGTTTTTCCTTCATGAAAGTCGATGTATTTAGTCTAGCTGACCAATGTAAAGTAGCAACCTACGCAAGATTAATGTGGCAAATGTCCGATCCAAAAAACAAATCTAAAACCTACTATATGCCCCCCAGTCGCGATATGTCCCAACCAAAAACAAACTTATTACGGAAATTTCTACACAATCAACAACAAGTTGGTTATATTCCCCCAATCCAACCCGAACCAATACAAACCCAACGCACCATCCAAACCCGTGACGAATTAGTTGCAGCACTAAAACAAGCAGCAGAATTAGAAGTTGCAGTGATGCTGCAATACATCTATGCAGGTTATTCCGTTCCCAATTACGTCACAGGAAAAGAATATGTAAATCGCGGTTTATGGACTCACCAACAACTCGAATTAGCTTGTGGAGACGGCAAAGAAGTACATAACTACGGAATGCGGGGAGTATTATTAGAAATTTCCCGTGAGGAAATGATTCACTTTTTAATGGTAAACAATATATTGATGGCAATTGGAGAACCCTTTTATCCTGCCGTACCCAATTGGCAAGAACTAAATCGACGTTTTCCCATCGATATTGACTTTGCCCTTGAACCATTAAATGTAGCTTCCCTGCAACGGTTTATGACTTTGGAAATGCCCGACTTTCTCAACAATTCCCCCCAATTAAATTGCGAATTGCACAGTTATGGTTCTCTCAGTGAACTATACAGCCAAATTCGTACTGGATTGCAAAACATTCCCGATTTATTCGTCGTCAAAAAAGGTAATGTTGGTGGAGAACATCGCTTATTTATGCGCTCCAGCACCAATCAAAAGCATCCCGATTACCAGTTACAAGTCGATGATTTAAATAGCGCTTTGTTTGCAATCGATGTAATTGTCGAACAAGGGGAAGGATGTCACACAGAATCAGAAAAATTTGAGCGATCGCATTACCAACAATTCCGTCGTTTGGCAGATGCGTTAGCTCAAGAACAAACCATAGAACCGGAAACAGGATACAAAATCCCCTGGAATCCCTCTTACCCTGCTTTACGTAATCCTTCCTTGTGCGATCGCGATTATAATACTAACGTTGTTACTGTTGCCGAAACCCGCACTGTGATGGAAATATTTAATGAATGTTATTTCCTCATGACGTTGTTGATGGTACAGCATTTTGGTTTAACGCCAACGGGAAGTCTGCGACGTTCTAAGTTAATGAATGCAGGAATTGATGTGATGACAGGAATGATGCGTCCTTTGGGAGAATTATTAATGAGTCTACCTTCTGGGAAGCGTGGCAAAACAGCTGGTGCTTCCTTTCAAATCGATTCTCCTAGTTATATTCCCAATCCTGAGGTAGCAATGGGAGTAATCTCGAAAAAATTTACGGAATTAGGATATAAAGCGAGGGAATGTCAGGTTATTCCTAATACTGTGTGTGAGATGTTTGAGTTTTATGCTAAGTTTTTTGAGGATTTAGCAAATAATCCTCAGTCTTTATTGCATTAGGGAACATCAAAAAATAAATTCTCCATAATTGTAGGGGTGGGGTCTCCCCACCCTTCGCGTGATAGTGTTGGTAGGTATATGATTTGAAGATTTTATTTTCTTAGAGGAGGTTCTATTCACATTGTTTGGTTTTATTTTTAAATGCAGAGGTTTAATAAAGTATATTCTGCATTTTTAATTTTGAATTCTGTCTACTTAAAATAACCGCACAGGTTGAGAATGAAGAAGTTTATCAAGAGGTGCCACTCTTTGAATCACAGAAATCATGTGACTATAATCGGGAATTTTTCCATTGGGGACATATCCTAATTCTTGAATCAGAACTGGAGAAGCTTCCCGTAAATATTTATGAATTAAGTCTTTTTGAGTGCGATCGACATTTTCCCCAATCAAAATAGAACCTGCTGGAACAATTTTAGGGTCGGTAAATAGTATGCGAAAATCGGTATTAGGAAATTGAGTGCGATATAAATTGAATTCTTCCAGCGATAATGCACCAGCTTCTACTTTTTTTTGTGATACCCATTCAAGTATTGTTTTTGGAGTCGGAGCAAATAAAACTTCTTTTAATGTCAAACCGTAAAGATTATAGAGAGGAAAATAATAACCAGCTGCGGAACCGGGAGTTCCTAATGCAATTACTTTACTTTGTAAGTCTTTGATTTCTTGTAATTTACTATCTTTGTGAACAATTAAAATAGCGCGGGAATTAATATCTATCTCAAGGGGGAAAATTGGATCGTATTTATAATTAGACTTTGCCAATGCAGCTAAACCAGGAGGAGCAAAAATTAATGACCAACTTTGGTGTTTTATTCGTTCTATTGCAGCATTTTCATTAAAAGTTGGTTCTAATTGAACCACTGTTTGGGTTTTCTCACCTAAATATGTACGAAACCGGGAAAATTTTTCAATAATTTTTGTTGCATCTCCATACTTAACCACACCAACAACCAGTTCTAGCTGCTTTGTAGATGTTTTCTGAGCTTCACAAGCTGCCATTAAAAATAGCATTTGTAAGATAAACGAACGTCGCGAAAATAATGATGTCATTGAGTATATATAATATATATAGTTATTTTCTTGTCACAGTATACAACAGAAGTTATGGGGTCAATATTTGTAAATAAAAAGCAAGAAAAAATAAATAAATATTTACAATTAAGATATAGTACAATCATGTGTAAATATAATTTAATGTGATAAAAAAATAAAGAAAAAACAAAATTTACTTTTGAGAGTTATTATGTTGATTTGTTTTTAATTAGCAAGCTTTAATCAGCAAATATTTACTGAATTTGAAAAGAAAATATCCAACTTTAATCCAAATGTAAAATTATGAAAATCGGTACTAAAGTTAACTTAATCTTGGTCATAGTTTTTGTTGTTGGACTATTGATTAGTGGTACAGCACTCTCCAAGGTACTCGAATATAAGGCAGAAAATGAATTATCTTCTAAAGCCGTAATCTTAATGGAAATAGCTAACTCCGTCAGGACATATACTAATGACAGAGTTCAACCTTTGCTAATGCCAATATCAGATACCCAAGAAAAATTTATTCCCGAATCAATTCCCTCATATTCAGCTAGAGAAATTTTTGAAACTTTTCGCAAGAAAAAAGACTATAGTAATTTTCTCTATAAAGATGCAACATTAAATCCAACTAATTTGCGGGATAAAGCAGACGAATTTGAAACTAATTTAGTCAAAGAATTTATTCAAAATCCAGCTTCAATGACGACATCTGGTTTCCGAACCATATCAGGAGAAAAGCTGTTTTATACAGCAAAACCTTTTAAAATAGAACAGGAAAGTTGCTTACGCTGTCATAGCATTCCCGAAAATGCTCCCAAAAGCCAATTAAATTCCTATGGAAGAGAACATGGTTTTGGTTGGAAGTTGAATGACATTGTGGCAACTCAAATTATTTATGTTCCTGCACAAGAGATATTTACTAGTGCAAATCGTTCTTTCTTGCTTATTTCAGGAGTTTTGATTGGTATTTTTACAGCAATTATTGTAGTGATTAATCTCTTATTAAAAAAATCGGTTTTACAGCGAATTCAAAAAATTGCAATGGTAGCAGTACAGGTTAGTGTTGGTGATGTGGATGCTAGTTTTGGTAAGCAAGATAAAGATGAAATTGGTGCTTTAGCTGAAGCTTTCAATCGGATGAAATATAGTTTAGAAATTGCTTTGAAAATGTTGGGAAATAAGGAGTAGAAAACAATAAACATTTAGACGAGATATATCGCGTCTAAATGTTTATTGTTCTAACATTCGTTTCTCAAACTCAACTGCTTTAGCTGGTTCAGTAATTTGTTCTGCCAGCTTTTTAATAAATTGCGATCGCGACACTTTCGGAGACAATTTTAATTCCTCTTGAACGATAAAACTCGCAATTGGACCAATTATCTGAGCTAATTCGGTTGTACATTTATTAATCAAGTTAGCGTCAATAGTTGAGGTATCACCCAATTTTGTTGGAGATGCTGCTAATGGTTTTAAAATGATATTTTTTAGATATTGTTTAAAATACTTTTGTTGGTCGAATTGTAAGTACGCAGCTAAATTTTCGATTAATTGTTCTAAGTTTAATGCTTCTTCTAAAGCTGGTTGTAATATTGTCGATGCAATTGGTCCAATTAACTGTTTTAATAGTTGTTCTAGTTGGGTATACTGTTGTGAATCTATGATTAATTTTTCAAAGGAAAGGGATTCTGATTTTGTTTTAATTATCTGAGGTGATATTTCCTGTTGTGCTTCTGCTTTTTTCCCGTTCAACTGTGAAGAAACTGGAGAAATAGAATTAATAATAGAAATATTTCCAGGTAAAATATCAATAATTGCTTGTGTATCAGATAGCCATGTATATAACTTAATTCCTTGAGGAGATAACTGCTTTTGTAAATCAGCAATCCATCTTGCAGAGGGTAAACCAACTTGTGAATTTACTGCATTGAGGGTTTCTAAAATTATTTGTGAAAATGCTTCTGGTTTTTCTACATTTGCAGCAGCAGCAATAATACATTGTCCACATTCCGTATTGCATTGTAAATCTTCTACCCATTCCTGTAGAGATGTTACATTCAAACTATCTACATTGGGACAATCAAGAATAATTATTTGTTTAGCTTTGTTTATACGTCGTAATTCCTGCCTTAACCAAGAACGACTTAAACGCACTCTATTTGATAAAACTAACCAGCTTTCTCCATCTTCAATTTCTTCAATATAACCACGTAAATATAATAATAATGTCGGTATATGCTTTCTAACAAATAATTGAGTCTGAGATTGATTAATTGTTATTTCTGACCAACTAATTAATTCCTTAATCTTTACTCGAATTTCTGCTAAATTGCCATTAATAGTATGGGAATATTCAAGTTGAAATCCACCAGATTTTCCGAATATATCAACTAACTCAAGTGTCTTTTTATTATTTGTAAATCCATCAATAATTAATCCCCGTCGCAGTTTTTTAGATACAGCATTTTCTTCTGATTTGAAACCTAAAACTAATTCTCCAACCCCTTCAACAATTCTTTTTGGTGTTTGTAAAGGATATTCGGGATAAAGTTTATAATCACCGCGATCGCGCTTTTGTTGGTTGACTAAACGCAGTTGCTCGTTCACTTTATCAATGTATCCCAAAGTTTGCCGATATACGTACTTATACAACCCATCTGCTTCAATGACACCATGTTGATCTGCTGCTTCTCCTAGCAAACCTTGCATCAGAAAATAAGTAAATACACCATGTCCTAATTCTGGAAACTCCCAAGACTTTTGTCCGCGATCGCACGATAGTAAAGCGCAAAATCCTTTACTTTTTGACGCACGTTGTCGCAATACATCCATCATCTGAGGTGCCGGATTTGCTGTTTCGGGAATTGCTACATCTCTGGCATTTCCATTTACTTTGAGCAAATTCATATCACCACTATGGCAGGTATCTAAGCACAGCATTTGCTGATGGGAACGACTATTTCCTAGCATTTGCAACAATTCTTGCAAAGCTAATCCAGTTTTTAATAAGTCATTTGTGCGGGTATCCCGGAAGCAAAGTACAGCTTGTTGTGACTTTTCTTCTAACATCCCATGACCAGAAAAATATAACAGGATAGAATCTTGGGGTTGAGTTTGGGAAACAATTTTTTCTAGACTTTGACGAATACTTTCAATAGTGGGTAATTGTGTTGCAAAATCGTGATAAATTATTACTTCCTTATTGGGAAAACCTTGAGTTGCTTTCGTAAGTGCTTCTCCCAACCCCTGACAATCTACAGATGGATAGCGTAAAGATGGTAAACGAATATCTTGATATTCATTAACACCAACTAATAATATCCATAGTTTGGCTTCTCCACTTGTCAATATTTTTGTTGAATGACTGGAACGGATACCAATTGGAGCCATAGTTTTTCCCAACTATTTAGTTAATAATTTAGTTAATAATTCAGTTAATAACTTAACAAGCTTGTTCTGTTTAATTCCCCAGCAATAGAAAGGCAGCGTGTTTTGTGTCGGTGTAAAATCCTCCGTTCGTGCTACTCTACGAGAAGGCGTACCACTCCGTGGAAGCAAGCGCAGCGCCTACGCGTTCCCGTTGCCGCCCTAGAAAGGGCTAGGGTAGTTTTGTGTGTCGTATTCCGTCCCCACAAACTTCTCTCCGTTACAAAACATAATTGCGAATTGCGAATTGTTTTAATATTTTTTCTATTGTTGAATTCAGGTATGAAATTGAGAAATCACGTAGTGAAAATTTTTACATTGTTACACTATGAGATTACGGTTTACTTTTAACGCACTTATATAACCATATTGTTGATTAACTAATTAGTTAATAATACTAGCATTTTTTATTTTGACCAAGAGACAACTTTAAATTATGAGTGATAACAGCGCAAGATGATTGTAATTCACTAAATTTAAGACTTATAAGCTCAGGAAACACCAAATTGCTATATCTAGCTTTAGTACAGAGCAGTATCACTATAAATAACTCAAATTGGATCGTAATAATTTGACTATTTTTCCGAAATTGAGTTAAGTTTTAGAGTAGTAATTACTTATATACAAAATCAAGTTGATAATGGCGAGGTATTTGGTAAAACACCCCCGTTATTCTTATTAGAGCAAGCTTAAACATAATATGCAGTAAAGAGTGTGAAGAATTATGCGATCGCGTCAGGGAATTATAGAATTATTTACCACTTTCTTAGAATTAGATGCAGATAGAGCAATTGGTTGGGCAATCGATGCGAGGTTGCGTCGAAGCATGGTAAATTGCCAAGCAAGTCTACCGCAACCAGAAACTTCGGAAAATTTCTGGATATCTTACTGGTATAAACAATGGCATAATTCCGTTCAAAATCCGGCTCAGAGCTTGGGAAAACAACATTTAGTATCATACCTCCAAGAGGTATGTTATTGGTCTGCTCAGAAAGTCGCACAAAAAGCAGCGCAAGGGAATTCATCTGGGCAATATAGCTTGTCTGATTGCTTCCAAATGGCAATAATGCGGGTTGACAAGGTTTTGAAAGGATTTAAACCAGATGTGGGTTTTAACCTCAAAAATTACGGTAGTGTCGTGTTTAGTTGCGAACTCAAAGAAATATTGCGATCGCAAAATGAAATTGAGATTTGCACAAATTGGCGATTATTACGAAAGCTATCTCACAAGCGTTTGGTTGAATCTTTGCAAAATGCCGGATATGGTGCGGATATGATTCCTAGCTACGTCTTAGTTTGGAGATGCTACATCGAATTATACGCACCAGAACAACCCACGGGAACCCGCAGACTACCAAAACCAGATGAAGCAACTTGGAAAGCGATTTCTCAACTGTATAATTTGGAACGTCATACCCAATTATCTGTATCTGGAAAAGAAAGCAATTCGGAAACCGTTGAAAAATGGTTAGTAACTTGTGCAAAAGCAGTTCGTAGTTACTTGTATCCCAGCATGACTTCCATTAATGCTGCGACAAACAGCGATAATGCTGGAGAACTTCAAGATATTCTTCCCCAACTTCAGCAAGAATCCATACTAACAGAAATGATTGCAGTAGAGGAGAAAAATGAGCGGCAATTGCAGAGGCAGCAAATTAGCGATTTTATCGTCACAGCAATTAAAGAATTGGACAACGAAGCGCAAAAAATTATCCAACTCTATTACAGTCAGGAATTGACTCAGCAGCAAATAGCAAAGGAGTTAGAAATGAAGCAGTACACCGTTTCCCGCAGACTGAGTAAGACAAAAGATACACTATTAATCAAGCTAGCGACTTGGTGTCAAGAATCAATGCATATCTCCCTAAATTCGTCGGTACTAGATTATGTCAGCACTATTTTGGAGGAATGGTTACAAAATCATTACAGCAGTAATTCAATGCCACTTGGTGAAAATTCCTAGTACAACAAGGTAAAAGGAAAAAAGTAAAAGGTGTTACCCTGAGCAATTCGGCAAACTCACTGTGTCACTTGTCGAAGGGCAAAAGAAAACCGATAAAATAAACTTTTCAGCAATTTAATATAGTAGGTTTATTTCCACTAAACTATACTATATCAAAAAGTGTTTTTTCAATTTTTAATCTTTCTCCTTTTCTTGTTCTGTTTCGATTCCCTTTCCTTTTTAAAATTATGTTTACCCCAGATGAATTACCGAGAATAGATACCAGACATTTATGGTTGGAAATTTCCGAAAATGACAAAACAAAAAATTGGCAGCAAAGCCAAGATTTTTCAACATCTAATCGTCGTTGGAATGCCTATCTTAACCGTTTAACTTTGAATGCTTTTTTACCTTGGTTGCACAGCGAACATAACATTAAAGCTACCCCATTTCCCAATCTTGTCACCTTACCAAGTATTTGGGAAGCTGTTAACGGTACAAGCATTAGTTTTGGCTCGAAAAAATTAGTATTAATCCCCACAGAAGCAACCGAACTCGACGAAATTCGCGTTCCTCAAGAGTGGCTAGATATCCCCAGTTGGGTTGCAGATTATTACTTGGGAGTACAAGTCAATCTAGAGGAAAATTGCATAAGAATTTGGGGATATACTACCCACAAACAGTTAAAAGAAAAAGGTAATTACGACACTAATGACAGAAGCTATTCATTAAATGCCGAAGATTTAATTTCCAACCTCAACATTATCTGGTTAGCATCTCAACTTGGTGTGAAAGAAGCAACCAGAGCAGAAATAGCACCTTTACCAACACTCGCGATCGCACAAGCAGAAAGCTTATTACAACGTTTAGGAAACCCCAAAGTTATTGTTACACGCACGAAAGTACCATTTACCACTTGGGGAGCAATTTTAGAGCATGGAGGTTGGAGACAGCGTTTATATGAACAACGTCAAGGAAAGCAACAAGCAACAATTAATAATCAATGGAATGTCGGGGAATGGTTGCAAAATGGAGTATCTGAAGTTGCTCAAAAATTTGGTTGGGTAACAGTAGATTCGCAAGCAGATTTTGCAGGTTCGAGAAGTGCGGATGTGGTATCAGCATTACCAATTTTAGTACGTAGATTGATGATTGCTGGAGAAATGTATGAATTACAAATCCAACCCAAAAGTGATAATCTAGCCGATAGAATTTGGCGTTTTGAATTGCGAAATGCAACGAAAGCTCAACTGATTCCTCCCGGTTTTAAATTAAGGCTTTTGACAGCAGATTTACAGCCATTTGCAAATAATGAAGTAGATGCCAAAAAAATTGTAGAAAGACTTTATCTTGAAGTTGCACTTGGAGATGAAATAGAAGGGTTAGTATGGGAAGTAGAACCAATACCCGAAGGATTTGAACGGGAAATTTTATATGTTTAAAGGTATGAAAATATCAAATAATATTCTCGATTCATTCAAATTATTTGTGAATAAAGAAATCTGTAGAGAGGTATACTAATAACTATTAAAAATGGGACTTTCTAAATGGCTGTGAGTGTCTATTTTATTAGCTTTTGGTAGTAGAACTGATGCCTAACCGCTCGGAGTATAGCATTGCTATCGTCTCTAAATGATGGATAATTTAGTCAAATATAATGTAATTTGCATAAATCCAAAATTACAACAGTGTTAATAGATATAAGCATTTACTTTAAAAAATTGGATAGCAATGATTTCCGAAATTCCCGCAGGAACACTAATTAATAACCGTTACTTGATTGACAAACTTCTTGGGCAAGGGGGATTTGGACGAACTTACCTGGCATTTGACAAACATCGTTTTGGTGAAACCTGCGTTTTAAAAGAGTTTGTTCCAGCAACCACTCAACAAGAAATTATCAATAAATCGAAAGAACTATTTGAGCGAGAAGCAAAAGTACTGTATCAAATAGAACATCCCCAAATACCTAAATTTCTCGCTTCCGTCACAGATGGAAAACGGTTATTTATCGTTCAAGAATATATTGATGGCAAAACATACTCACAGATACTGTGCGATCGCATTTCTCAAAAAGGCAAAGCATTCTCGGAAGATGAAGTTAAAACTTGGTTACAAGGAATATTACCAATATTAGAATACATCCATCAACGCAAGATTATTCATCGGGATATTTCATTAGATAACATCATGCTTCCCGATTGTAAATCTCAACCTGTTTTAATTGACTTTGGAGTTGTAAAAGAGAAACTTACACAATTTTTTTCCACTAACTCGAATAATAGCCACTATTCACTGCAAGGTTCAGTCGTGGGTAAAATTGGTTACTCTCCCCCAGAACAATTACGCTTAGGACAATGTTACCCTAGTAGCGACCTTTATGCATTAGCAGTTTGTGCGATTGTGCTTTTGACTGGGAGAATGCCATATTTATTAATAGATGAATCATTAAACTGGCAATGGCAACGTTATACCAACGTCAGTAAATCATTTGCGAAGATTATCGACAAAATGCTGGTAGATAAACCAAGCGATCGCTTCCAATCGGCAAACGATATTTTACTTGAACTCAGCAATCAAAATCAACCAAATCAATCAGCAATTAATCAGTTTATTCAAAAAACACCATTCAATATTTTCCAAAAACAAAAAACTCAATCGAAACCACAAGAAACTCACACAAATTCACCTTCATTTACACTCAAGAGCGAATCACCAACAAAATTACATCCACAAGCACCAATCTCTATAAATACGGAATTTTTAGACTATTGTAAGCAAGAATTAATTAGTTTTGTGGGACCATTTGCGACTGTTTTAATGCAACATACATTAGACAAATCTCCACATTTTACAGCAGAGCAATTTATTGATGCGATTAGCGATGCAATCCCCAACGAAGAACGTGCAAAAGAATTTAGAAATAAAATTAAAATTCCAACAGTAAATCAATCACAAATTTTCAACAATTCAATAAATGAAATTTCAGTTAATTCTCATGCTTATTCTCAGCAATCAGTAGAAAACAATTCTGCAATTAATAATCCAGAATTTCTCAAATATTGCCATCAAGAATTGACCAGTTTTATTGGACCTGTTGCTAAAGTAATCCTTGAAGATACATTAGCAAAAAATCCCGAATTAACCACTCATGAATTGATTGAAACATTAGTATCAGAAATTCCTAGTACACAAAGGGCAAAAGAATTCAAAGAAAGTATTGGTAAATATATTATTTGCACGTAGAGACGACCCGGTGGGTCGTCTAGAAGTTAGTAGTTAATAATTCATAATTCACAATTCATAATTCACAATTCATAATTGATAATTCATAATCTTTGTACGGTGGGTGTTGTTTAAAGACGACCCACCGGGTCGTCTCTACTTGTTTCCAAACTTGGCTAATTGCTCCAATTTATTCCAAGGTTCTCCACTTTGAATCACTTCCCTAGCAGTGACTACAGCATTAGTAAAACCCTGAATAAAATCATCGCTATCTGATTTAATATCTTCACCAAATTCACCAACGTATAACGCTAAAGCAGCATTTAAAATTACCACATCTTGTTGTGCTTTTGTGCCTTTTCCCTGCAAAACAGCCTGGAGAATTTCGGCATTTTCCTTAACCTCACCACCCGCTAACATTGAAATAGGGGCTGAATTTACACCTACATCTTTTGGGTCTAATTCGATTCGATATATTTGTTTATTTGCCAATACAACTAAATCAGTTTTGTCCCCCAATCCAGCTTCATCTAACCTTTCTCGTCCATGTAATGTAATTCCCCTGCGAATTCCCAAATGGTTGAGAACTTCGGCAAAAGTTTCCAATAAAGCAGGATTATTAATACCAATTACCTGACCAGTAGGTGATAATGGATTCAGTAAAGGACCAAGTAAATTAAAGACAGTGCGTACCTTGAGAGCTTTCCTTAAAGGTGCGATCGCTTTTAATGCGGGATGCCAATCTGGTGCAAACAAAAAGGTAATTCCGACTTCTTCTAATGCTAATTGAGCAACTTCTGGACTCACATTTAAATTCACACCCAAAGCTTCTAAAACATCCGCAGAACCCGTTTTACCCGATGCTGAACGATTCCCATGTTTCGCGACTTTTACCCCACAAGCTGCGACAACAAATGCCACAGCAGTGGAAATATTAAAGGTTGATGCTCCATCTCCACCAGTTCCGCAGGTATCTACCAGAGGTTGATGATTGATGATTTTATCCCGTAAATTTGGCTTTACCGATTGTCCATGCAAAACCTCAACCATTCCTATCAATTCTTTGGTACATACCCCTTTAGCTTGAATTGCAGCTAAAATTGCACCCGATACCACAGGAGAAATCGCTTCTTCCAACCAACCATGCATCAAATCCGATGCTTGGGAAACAGAAAGTGATTCGCGATCGAGTAATTGTTGCAATATTGCTGACCAATTTTGTTCAACATTTGTTATTACCATTATTTAACCTCCAAATATATTATTTGATCATTTTTTTACCGTTTCAGCCTGGGCTGTTGACTTTG
>NZ_NTFS01000137.1 GCF_002289455.1 Brunnivagina elsteri CCALA 953 | reverse complement strand
GCAAGGGTTTCAGTCCATAGTTTTATTATCAATAAAAGACGTTTAATGATAATATAACAACGGGAAAATAGGAATTTTAGGATAGAACTCCTGATCGCGTTCACGTATAGTGGCGGCTTCCGCATCGCTGTGATAGAAAGATAACGGGAAAAGTCAGGTTGAAGATGGGGTTTCTACATCCCCTTAAAGCAAGGCGCAAGCGTCATCGAGAGATTGACGCTCACACCCAAGAAATTTAGGCTTTATCTTCTTAAGTTGACACCAATGAGACCCCACCTAGGCTGTGTATTCTGATAGAATTTACCCATTTTTTATTCATACACTTTTGGTATTCATGTAAACGTAAAGTCTATGTCACATAAGCTTTTGAGCAAACAGTTGCCACATATTTAGCGTGAATTTTTCCCCCCTCAAAAGGCACAAAATACACAGCCTAGACCCCACCCCTACAGCAATTTGCATTAGACATCTCCGCAAAAGACGTAGAGACGTAGCATTGCTAAGTCTCTACAAGGGTTCTGGGGAACGCATCATTAATTTTCGGGGATATCTATTATAGCGGTTCTCAGTTGATTTAAATACAGTTTGTGATTAAGAGTGCTGTAGGGGAACCCACGGTTGTTTGCCCTGGATTGTATTTTATCCAAACGAGAAGCGCTAGAGTTTATTTTTTGGTGTTCCCGAATCTGAATTTATTTTGCTCCTTTTGGTTTTAGTGCCAAAAGCATTTCCATTTGGCTATTAGATTTATCCGAGCTATTGGCAGTGACACTTAAACCGCGAATGGAATTGAGAACTGCGGATGCTTCTGCTGTGATTCCTGCTGCACCAAACTTGTTGACTATAGTCATGGTTTTGTCCATGTCTAGATAGAAATAACCTGCATTGGGTTTTTCTAGGGAACCCGTAATAGTCTTGAAAGAGTCGCTGCTATCTAAAGCTGGGGATTTATTAGTTGCGATCGCATCGGCAACTGGTTCACCGATTGCTAAAAACACTGTATCCTGGTCTAACCAACCATGTGATACTAAAGCTCCTTGTTGGGGAGCTTGCCAATCAATAATGTCTTTATCTCCAGCTTTGCGCTTGGAAACAGTTAACTTTTGGGTTTTAACTAATTCATCAAGTTTAGCAAGGGTAGCTTCGGCAGTTTTGCGATCGCTTGTGTCAAATACGAATGCACCACCAAACCCAGCAGTTGCTGTAAAACCTTTATCTGATGGGATTGCTGCGATTCCAAATTCTCCATCCATCCAACCAAGAACTTCTTTATCTAGGTCAAGATTGATGGTTTTGAGTTGAGTACGTGCTTGTTGAACGGCTTGATTAAATTCGGGGTAGTCTTTTGATTGTTCGTTGATTGCAGTCCACCAACGACTGATTCCTTGTCCGCTAATTAGTGCGATCGTTGAAGCGGGAAATTGATTGACTACTTTGGCGGCACTTGGTTCGTATTTATACTTAGTTAGTTGTGGGTCTAAGCTGGCGACTGCCTTCATTCGCACCCCTGCATCATCAATCCCAATACCTGCAACCATTGATTTAAATTGCTTTAGTTGAGCTAATGTTTGTGGTGGTAGTTGGGTTCCGTTGGGATTTGATTTAACTAGTTGTTCAACTAGACCAGGATAATCGGGCACATAAAATTGGGCGACGGTATTTTTTAAATCAACACCTTTGGCTAAAATCTCGCTAGCACCTTTTTTACTAGCAAATGAGGGTTCTCCTTTGAAGGTGTCAATTGCCTGTTCGACTGTGGCTTTGTTGGGGGAGAATACCAAATAACTATTATTGCTTAAAACGGCGCTGTAGGTAGGTTGACCTTTACCTTTGCTTTCATTAATTTTTTCGCCTTTATAATCAATTTCCTTATTTTGAAGTTCTTTACTAGATTTTAATTTAGTGGCAAAATTCAGGGCAGCAACCTTATCTCTAATCCCTACAACCATTAATACATTTGGCTCTGGGGAGGTTTGAGGTGTGGCTTGGGCTGGTTTGACTGGATTTGGGGGTAAAAGTGCCACCATGATACCACCAACCCAAGGCTTCAAATCTTTATCGTAAGTGATGCCACCATTTGCTGATGTATCCTTGTTAAAGCTTTCTAGCCCTTTGGATAAAAGTTTTTGAGCTTCAGGTGTTCCAAACTGTTCCAACTTTGCCCAAGCTTGAGGTTCGGTGGTGATATATGTTGCCATGATGGCATCATCAGGGACGATTTTAGCACTACTCAACGCGCCGGAACTATCGCCTGAAGGTCCCTTGAGGAAATACATGTAGGCACCAATGCCACCTACTAGTACCACTGCCGCACCAACCGCAGGAATTAAAAATTTTGACTTGTTTCCAGGCATATTCTCAGGCATTTCTATGTATCCTCATTTTGTCAAATTGTCATCTGTAAAGACGAAACCGTCATGGGGGAGTTTTCGGATTTATCGATAAACCCCACTAATTTATCGGTAATTACTGATAAAATTAGTAATCTTACAAACGAACATGCTAACAATAGCTCCAAAGTATTACTTCAACAGTCTGAGGGGCGAATCCGTAAATGTAATGTCATTGTTTTTCGATCGGCAATGTTAAATGGACACAAACAACATATCCTAAGTTATACACTTCGGGGTATTTTTCTTCACTGAACAAGGGTGATTAGTGCTGGATTTGTGCTTATTTTTTGACAAAATAGCAATTCTGTCTAAATTATTCTTCCTTGACTTATTTTTTCAGATATGGGGACGCATACAATAAGAATTAATAGCAAAATTGCCAGTAACTTAAGTTTTATAACAGTTGTTGCTGTCTCTCTTGACTAAATCTAGTTAAAGTTTTCAGGATTATAAGGTCAGTTAACGTCGATGTCGCAGTTTTATTTTGATACGGAAAATCATCGTCATAAATCGTTCGAGTTACCAGGTGCCAAACCGCACTACAATCCCGATCGTCCAGGACAGGTTGAGCATATATTTCTCGATATTAGTCTCGATATTAAAACACAAAGTTATCAAGGTACTTGTACAATTACCCTCAAGCCGATTCGCGATCGCATCGATCGCTTAACCTTAGATGCAATGAATCTCGACATCAAAAGCGTTGCCGTAGATACCATTGAGCAGGTATTCGATTATGATGGTGAACAGCTTCAAATCAAACTCGACTCACCGACAATTGTTAATCAGTCGATAAAAATTGCGATCGCATATTCAAGAATAAATCCCCAGCGCGGTATCTATTTTATCCAACCCGAAAAGCATTACCCTGACAAACCGACACAAGTCTGGACGCAAGGTGAAGATGAGGATTCCCGCTTTTGGTTCCCCTGTTTCGATTACCCCGGACAATTATCAACAAGCGAAATTAAGGTTCGTGTTCCCAAACCCTACATTGCTATTTCTAACGGCGAATTAATTGATACTAAAACCAATGGCAACTACAAAATCTACCATTGGTTACAAAAAGAAATCCATCCTACCTATTTAATGACGCTGGCAGTGGGTGATTTTGCTGAAATTCGTGATGAGTGGAATGGTAAAGCTGTTACTTACTACGTAGAAAAAGGACGGGAGGAAGAAGCAAAGCGGAGTATGGGGAAAACTCCCCGGATGATGGAATTTTTGAGCGAAAAGTACGGCTATATTTACCCTTTCCCCAAATATGCCCAAGTTTGTGTCGATGATTTCATTTTTGGGGGGATGGAAAACACCTCAACTACGGTGTTAACCGATAGATGTTTGCTCGATGAAAAAGCTGCGATCGATAACCGTAATACGGAAAGTTTAGTCGTCCACGAACTCGCACATCAATGGTTTGGCGATTTAGTTGTGATTAAACATTGGTCACACGCTTGGATCAAGGAGGGAATGGCGACATACTCGGAAACCATGTGGACGGAAAATGAGTATGGTGTCGATGATGCTGTCTATTACAGATTACAGGATGCACGGAGTTATCTCACGGAAGATGCCGAACGTTACCGTCGTCCAATGGTGACACATGTGTATCGAGAAGCAATTGAATTATACGATCGCCACATTTACGAAAAAGGTGCTTGTGTCTATCACATGATTCGGGCTGAATTGGGTGAGGAATTGTTTTGGAAGGCAATCCAAACTTTTGTCCGGGATAATGCCCACAGCACTGTGGAGACGGTCGATTTATTAAGGGCAATCGAAAAAGCCACTGGACGCAATTTGACGGCTTTGTTTGACCAGTATGTGTACCGTGGTGGACATCCTGATTATCAAGTTAGTTATGCTTGGGATGGGGATTCTAAGTTAGCAAAGGTTACGGTAAAACAGTCTCAAGCAGACTTATTTGATTTGCGGATTCCCATTAGATTTGGGTATAAAGACGGGGAAAATACAGAAGCAACATATACTGTCCGTATCCACGAAGCTGAACAAAGTTTCTATTTCCCACTTCCAGAAAAACCCTTATTTATCAGCTTTGATGTTGGCAATCATTACCTAAAAACTGTCACGTTAGAATATCCCTTACCAGAATTAAAAGCCCAATTAGAATTCGATCCACATCCCACTTCCCGGATTTACGCAGCATCCGCATTAGGGAAAAAGGGAGGATTGGAAGCATTAAAAGCCCTTGCCACAGCTTTAACCCAGGAGAAATTTTGGGGAGTACGGGTAGAAGTCGCCAAGCAAATCGCCACAATTAACCTAGAACAGAACTTTGAAGCCTTAATTCCCGGATTGAAAGATGAAAGTGCTTTCGTCAGACGGGCAGTTGTCGAAGCAATGGCAAAAATCAAAACTAACGACAGCTACAAAGCCTTAAAAGAAGTCATTCAAGAGAGCGATCGCAGTTATTATGTGGAAGCTGCTGCATGTCGTAGTATTGGTGCAGTTTCAGCCGCAACTACCGACGACAAACCCAAAGAAGAAAAAGCAATTAAGCTCTTAAAATCAGTTTTAGAAGAAAAAGCTGGTTGGAATGAGGTGATTCGTAGTGGAGCAATATCGGGACTTGCTGAACTCAAAACTTCAGAAACTGCCCTAGATTTGGTATTACAATATACTAAGATTGGCACTCCCCAACCCTTGCGTTTAACTGCAATTCGTGCATTAGGTCGAATTTCCCCAGGTCAAAATGGGAATAACCTAGAAAGAATATTAGAGCGGTTAAAAGAACTTGCAAAAGAAGGCTTTTTCCTAACCCAAGTCGCAGTAGTAGTTGCCTTAGGACAAATGGAAACTCCCAAAGCGATCGCAATTTTACAGAATCTTGCTAGTCAAACCCCCGATGGTAGGGTACGACGGATTGCCGATGAGGAAATAGCTAGTGTCCAGAAAAAGATTGGCTCAGATAAAGCCTTAACTCAAATGCGTGACGAATTGGAACAGTTGAAGCAGCAAAATAAAGAATTACGGAGTCGTATGGAAAATTTGGAGGCAAAGTCAGAAAACCATAATTAACAAACGTAGAGACGTAGCAATGCTACGTCTCTACAATAGTTCTGGGTAACACACGATTAAATTTGGTCGATGCCAATTATATTATTGTTGCCAAATATCCATTTCCATTGTGTTGATATCGCCATTAAAAAGTGCTTGTTGGGAAGTTTTCGGCATTGCAAAAACGATTGTCCCCACAATGACAGCGGCAAATGTGGTTTGACAAATCAACTTCATTTTGACAATGCCACGACGAGTTGGTTTAAAACTAGATTTATGGGATTCATTTGCAA
This sequence comes from Brunnivagina elsteri CCALA 953, assembly GCF_002289455.1. Taxonomy (GTDB): domain Bacteria; phylum Cyanobacteriota; class Cyanobacteriia; order Cyanobacteriales; family Nostocaceae; genus Brunnivagina; species Brunnivagina elsteri. The sequence continues at coordinate 9,505 of NZ_NTFS01000137.1, read as the reverse complement.
GTTGTCGAACCCTGCCTGTGACTACAGCTTGGTGAAGTCTCATTAAAGCTTCAATATCTTCTGACTCATAATCTAACTTGAGTAAATCTCGCAATTGCTGAATCCCGGCATTGCTAATATAACCATATGCGATCGCGTTGCGGACAATTTCACGTATTGAAGCCATTTTATCAGCCTCTTGATGAGGGTAAACAATGTCTGCTGTGATAATCTGCTTTTTGCGAGATTACCTGGAACTAATACTTATTTTTAGCAAACATGACACTGCAAATATATAGCATCAATACTTAATCAACTTCCTCCTGCTGGTTCATCCATTTGGGTGATGCAAAAAAACAGTTAATTTGATTGAGAAGCGTTACATGCCGAATATGACCCAGAATCTTTGTAGACGTGGCATTGCCACGTCTCTAGTTTTTTTTGCAGAAATAACTAATCAATCGAGATCGATTGAGGTCCTGATGTTCTACCATTCTCGATATTGGAACTATTGTAGGGATTTGTACCGAGTTGTTGATTCAACCAGCTTTTTACAGGGTCATCAGCAAGATTCAACCGCAGCACTCCGGAAACAAAACCACCCATGAAGGAAACTGGGCTTTGGGTAAATTGCTTAAATATCGGTGTTAATTCATTAATGAACATTTTCAGCCTACTTTTGTAAGTGTCTTAATTTATCTTAATGATTTTATGGGGATTGGGGGATTGGGAATAGGGGATTGGTGATTAATTAACAATTTTTTTCCTTGCCCCTTGCCCCCTAACCTAATTAGGTGATTGTTCTGGTAACATACATTTGTCAGAATCGCAACCAGCTGGTCCAGCTTCCGACATTTCCCCAAAATCGTAACGACTTAAAACCGTGTGGAAATCATCAGTTTGACGACGCTGTTCGACTTCCTTGCTTAATTGTTCGTACCTTTCTTTAGAAATTGGTTCAAACGGTAAACGGGGGAAGGTTTGCAAGTCATCAAAACGAGCTAGGAGTGCCGCACTCATATAACCTTCATCATCACGAATCGCTTCAAAAATGCGGGTTCCCAGAACTTCAATTTCATTTTCCCGTAGTTCGATGGTGGCAGAGGTGTTGTGTGTCACATAGAATTGCTGCACCTGCATATAAAAATCCATCTGCGCCAAGGCATTAAACTTACTAATGTCAATGGTGTCAGCACCAGGTAAATCTGCCCAGGAAACAGCAACGGGAATCTCCACCAACCATTCAGTACAACGTGTATCGAATGGGTCGTTGAGTAAGTTACCATTTTCATCCTTATCTGACTGGGAAGGGACGATCGCATATCCATATTCCAAACAAGCAAGGGCTACGGGGTCATTTTTCCCGCAGGTAATGCGACGGAGGAAGCGCTGGGATTTGGGGGGATGCCAACCGGGGGAAGCACCTGTGAGTAGGGATTTTGTGCCGCTAGGTTGAACGGTGGTGCAACGATTGGGACGTTTTAAATTGTGGCGATCGCAATATTCCCAGACGACACGATTAACTATATCTTTCCATCGGGTAAGATATTCCTGTTCTTTGTGCTTAAATGCGATTCCTTGGGGTGTTTTTGGTCTGCCTTGTTCCCACCAACGCAACCAATCCACACCAAGAGCATGAACGAAGAAGTCAAATAATCCAGTGAAGGATACACCAACGATGGGATCGAGTTCGCGACTATACTGATAGCGAGGTTCGAGGAATTTGTGGTGTAGTAACCCGGCAACTGATAATGCTCCGGCTGTAAATGCTTCTTCTTGTTCTTTGTAATTGTCTGGGTCAATTTGATTTAAGTGTATCTCGCTAAGATTACAATTTCCTGCGAGGGTATTACCAAAAACCCCTTTGTGATGTTGGGGTTCGTTAAAGCAGTAAGTATCGTGAAGTTCTGGTAGTTCTTCTACACTTTGAATGACTTGCCATTTACCTTTGTATTTAGCATTAGTACCTTTACTTACATCCAAACGCTGACAAGGAATTTCCTGGCATTCGGTAATTTGTAAATAATATAAATCTTGACTTCTCACACCAAGATTAGTTACCGAACCTTTATGAGCGCACAAATTTAACGAGGAACGAATACCGCATTTGGTGAGTAATAGCTGCAATCGATAAGCGCGATCGCGATTGGATATATAAATTCTAATCCCATTGCTTTGAGTATTAGACCCATCTGTATCCGCAAGACCAGCAATAAAATGTAAAATTGCTTGACGGTTCCAGCTAGCAATTACATTCAACGCTTCTGGATTTGCTTTGAGAGTCTTCAAAAACTCTCCAGAAAAACCTAAGTCAGTTACATCCTTGAAAACAGGTAAATAATCATATTCCCTTTCACCCGATTTATTTCCGGCAACTACCAAATCAGCTTTGCGATTGTATAAACGAATCTTAGCATTATTATTCTGGTCTGTTGTCCCATCTCCCACCGCAACACCCAAAGTATAGGCATAACTGGGGTCTATCTCAATTCCATCTGCATATTCGATGGTAAAAGGTTGGGTATGAATGGAGTATTTACTAACATCCATCAAGTCTTTAGTTTGAACTTCTTTGTAGTTTTTGGTAAATCTATCTTTAACAAAGAAGCGATGATATTCAGTTGCATCTAAATAAGTACCATCTCCAAATCTGACTCGATAAAGTTTGCGATCGCTACCAGTTTTAAATGGTGTGACTTTGCTCCATCTTTCACCATTCCAAATTTCAACTTCGCACCCAATTAAATCTTTAATTTTGTGCATTCCATCTCTGGTAATCAGTAGAGTACCTCCACTCACACAGTGAAAATTGCTACCGATAATTTCTCCGCAAGGGTTCAGACCATACCTGCCCAGTCTATGTTCTAGCTCTTTTTCATCAATATCTGGATGTCTTTTTTGTAACCATTCCCCAGCTTTTCCTTGTTCATAAGCTTTGAGAAAGTCAGTTTTTAATTCTTTAGTTGACAGCAAATCACAATTTGCCCGTGCAACAGCTTCCCCAGCCCATTGAATTGCCCCTTCACCACTGTAATATTGTTTGCGAACTGCGGCGATGGATTCTTCTAAAGTTGGTTTGCGATGGAAAACCCTGGTGTGGTTTGCCATTCGTAAAGCATCTCTTTCTGGATCGATTCTCCAATTACCTGCCCCATCTTGCTGCCACAGGTTCGATTTTGCATCGGCAAATAAAGTATCTTCATCTATACCTTGACGAATCCCAGCTGATCTTCGGATGTTTCCGGCAACGATACAGACGGCAGCTTGGTCAATTAACAAACAGCACTCTACTGAATTTAATTGTCTCCCAATTGCTTTATTGAGGATATTGGCGCATTTCGTATAGAGTTCGGGTAACTTAATCGGATTAGCAACACCACCAAATCCCTTGAGGGTTTCACCAGCTTGACGGACATCGCTGAGGTTGACAGTTATTTGAACGTCACCTGTAAACCGTGCATCGCTGGAAAGTTCAAGTATTGTTTGATACGACTTAACCCAACCTTGACGACTGTCACCAACAAATATAGTAACTTGATTACCTTCTATTTTAACTTCGGTTTCTTCCCGGCGTTGACCTACAGGAGTTGTACCAATTTCGCCTAATAAATTTACATGAATGATATTGCGGATAATTGGTAGTTTATTAATATACTTCGGTTCCAGAATAGCTCCTGTTCCGCACCCCATCATAGCCAAATCCATCATTAAACCGAAGGCTTTCCAGTCTTCGAGGTTGGTGGAAGTGCAATTGTAACCACCAGAAAAATTCTTAGGTTTGGTAATCCAGTCGGTTCCCCCAACCCACAACCAGCGTCCACTGGGTAACGCTTTAAGATTACGCTCAGTACTCTCTAGGAGTTGGGCTTCTTCAGGGGTTAACTTACCCAATTCGACCAAACCAAGGATAGTGCGATCGCAGACTTTTTCCCAAGTTTCCCTAGTACCATCGCTGTGACGACGGCTATAGGTTCTAAAAAATACAGGATTAGCAGCTGGGGCAGTTGCGGGGAATTTAGCACCCTTAAGGCTTTTTCTTTCAAGCTCTCGAACCATAAAACAAGTTTTGTTGCTCTCGGACAGATGTAGATAGATTAAGAATATACGTCAACTGGCGATACTAAAAAAGGGATTGCAAAATATCGGAATATACCCTCTACCACTCTTAGCAATCACTTCGCTGTATAATTAGTATTTGTTATGACCGGGTTATGACCTTAGCTCCTTGGCGTTCTCCTCTTAGTCGGGCATTACATCGCGATACCGAAGGTCGCCAACGGCATCGCAGTAAACCCCACTCCCGCTATTTTCAATTAGCAACTGTACAAGCAAATGGACACCCTGCAAATCGTACTGTTGTTTTTCGGGGGTTTCTTCACGATACCAACCATTTGAAAGTTATTACTGATTACCGCAGCCAGAAAATTCACCAAATACAACATCAAGCTTGGGCTGAGGCTTGCTGGTATTTTACCGAAGCACGGGAACAGTTTCGGCTGGCTGGTAAATTAATCCTTGTTGACGAAGATAATCCCCACACTGACTTGCAAAAGGCTCGCTACAGTACTTGGCAAGAACTTTCGGATAATGCTCGGGTTCAATTCGCTTGGGCACATCCAGGGGAAAAACGAGGGGAACCAGAAGCTTTTTCTCCTCAGCAGCCAGATGCAATTAATCCTTTACCGAATTTTTGCTTATTGTTGCTGGATGTAATCAATGTTGACCATTTGCAATTACGAGGTGAACCGCAAAATCGCTGGTTATATATTCGCGATGACTTAAATAATTGGTCTGCTTCTGAGATTAATCCCTAGTATCAGGAAGAAGAAAAAATTTCAATATCAGGTTTTTGTTGTTTTATTATAATAGACATCTCCGAAAAAGACGTAGCAGTGCTACGTCTCTACACGGGTTCTGGATAACGGATAATTAATTTTCGGAGATGTCTAATAGATAAATTTATTTCCACCAGCCACATTTTCGTAGAACGTCTTTAGACTATATTTATTTTTATATTTATATTTATTCATCATTTATTCAATAAATCAAATAGAACCTTGAGATACTCAACAATTTCCCCGACATTATCAACCAAAACATATGAACTCCGAAATATTGGCAAATTTGCGAAACTTCTGCCGAGATGAAGCAGCATTCGAGCAACTACAGCAAATACTAACAAGCGAATTTCAACAATTAAATCAGGAAGTCAACCAAGCAAATTTTCGCCTAGAACAGCAAAAAACACTATTTCACGTCATTACTCGGTTGCGGGAAGCTATCGATTTAGAGACCATATTTAAAACTACAGCTACCGAAGTTCGTCAACTGCTCCAAGCAGATCGAGTCGGGATGTTCCGCTTCTACCCCGACTCAGGTTGGGATGATGGAGAATTTGTATCTGAAGATGTCAACCCAGCATTTCCATCTGCGATCGCACAAAAAATCCATGACCACTGTTTCGGAGATCAGTTTGCATTACATTACCAACAGGGAAGGGTTCAAGCTGTCTCAGATATTTATAATCACGGTTTGAGTGATTGTCATATCGAAATATTATCCCAATTTCAAGTTCGAGCGAACCTTGCAGTACCCTTGTTACAGGGAGAAAACCTCTGGGGATTGCTCTGCATCCACCAATGTAGTGCTACACGGGAATGGCAAACAATCGAAATCGAGTTTGTCACTCAAATCGCTAACCATTTAGGTGTTGCTCTCAAACACGCAGAACTAATGGCAGAACTCCAAGCGGAAGTCGTGGAACGTCAACAAGCAGAACAAGCTGTACAAACTCTTAACCAAGGGTTGCAACGTGCCATTATTGAAATGAAGGCAGTAAACAAGGAACTCGAAGCCTTTAGCTATTCCGTCTCTCACGACTTACGGGCACCTTTACGCAGTATTGATGGCTTTAGCCAAGCGCTACTAGAAGATTGCCAAGATGTATTAGATACAACTGGACAGGATTATTTACGACGAATTAGGGCAGCTACCCAACGCATGGGATACCTAATCGATGACCTACTTAATCTATCGCGGGTAACACGTTGTGAGATGCGGATGGAAGCAGTAGATTTGAGCCGGTTAGCTAGTAATATTTGTACTGAACTACATGATAGCCAACCAGAACGTCAAGTCGAGTTTGTCATCCAAACTGGTTTAATTGCCCAAGGAGACATGCGTTTGCTCAATGTGTTGTTAGTAAATCTACTTAATAATGCTTGGAAATTTACCTCCAAAAACCCCACAGCCAGAATCGAGTTTGGCATGATACCCTTTAAAAGTGGTATCCCAACATACTTTGTCCGGGATGATGGGGCAGGTTTTGATATGTCGTATGTTGATAAATTATTTGCTCCCTTCCAACGATTGCACAGCCTCCAGGAATTTCCCGGCAATGGGATTGGACTTGCGACAGTACAGCGAATTGTACATCGACATGGGGGTAGAGTCTGGGCTGAAGCCACTGTGGATCGAGGGGCTACTTTTTACTTTACATTGGTAGCAGAGGAGGGATTGGTGTGAGCGGAAGAGACAAAATTATTCTGTTGGTGGAAGATAACCCCGATGATGAAGCTTTAGCAATCCGAGCGTTGAAGCGAAATCACATTAGTAATGAGATTGTGGTGGCACGTGATGGAGTCGAAGCCCTCGATTTCATGTTTGGTACGGGAATTCACATTGGACGAGATATTAGCATTAAACCAACGGTGATTTTGCTCGATCTCAAATTACCTCGGATTGATGGCATCGAAGTATTGCGGCGTTTGCGGGAAGACGATCGCACTAAACTTGTACCTGTGGTAGTCTTGACCACTTCCAGCGAAGAACAAGATATGTTGGATAGTTACAGCTTGGGATGCAACAGTTATATCCGCAAACCTGTGGATTTTATCCAGTTTTCAGAAGCAATTCGTCAATTGGGGATGTACTGGCTACTCATGAACGAACCACCACCGATATAAGGATGTATGCAAAATGTTTCCTCACCTGCGCGTATTGATTGTCGAAGATTCTGAAGATGATGCTTTGCTGACGTTACGAGAGTTACGTCGGGGAGGTTATGTCCTCGACTATGTTCGCGTGGATACTCACCAAGCTATGCAAGTTGCTCTTGAACAACAGTCTTGGGATATTGTCATTGCCGATTACACCCTACCAGCTTTCAGTGCGCCGGAAGCTTTGAAGCTCCTCCAAAATCTCAAGTTAGATTTACCATTTATCATTGTCTCTGGGACAATTGGGGAGGATATTGCCGTCGCTGCCATGAAAGCTGGGGCAAATGATTACATAATTAAAGGTAATCTAACTCGTCTTGTGCCTGCGGTGGAGAGAGAGTTACGAGAAGCGCAAGAACGGAATAAACGACACATTACCGAACAAGCATTACGGGATTCGGAAGCTCGGTATCGGCTTTTATTTGAAAGTAATCCCCATCCCATGTGGGTATTTGATTCCCAAACCCTGGTTTTTCTGGCAGTAAACCAAGCTGCGATCGCACATTATGGTTATTCGGAAGCGGAATTTTTGCAGATGAAGAGTACCGATATTCTTTCTCCCCAAGATATTGGTACGCAACAAGAAAGGGCAGATGATAAGAAAGCTAGCATTTGGAAGCATCAGAAAAAAGATGGCAGTTTAATCGATGTTGAGGTGGTTATACACGCACTCACATTTGCTGGCAGACAGGCAAATTTGGTTCTCGTGGATGATATTACCGAAACCAAGCAGGCAGAACAGAAAATCCGCGAACAAGCAGCTTTACTCGACATTGCTACCGATGCAATTTTTGTCCGAGATATGGGACATAATATCCTATTTTGGAACCAAGGAGCCGAGCGTTTATATGGATGGCAGGCAACAGAAGTACTAGGAAAAAGTGCGATCGCATTGTTGAATAAATCTGAGGAAACTTTGCCCCCATTTGCCACAATCGAAGCAACTTTAGTAAATACAGGCAAGTGGCAGGGTGAATTACAACAAATTACAAAAAGCGGCAAAAACATTACCGTAGAAAGTCGCTGGACGCTGGTATTAGATGAAGTCAGTAATCCGAAATCGATTCTTACAGTCAGTACCGATATTACCGAAAAAAAACTATTGGAACAGCAATTTCTCCGCGCTCAACGATTAGAGAGTTTGGGTACACTCGCTAGCGGTATTGCCCACGATTTTAATAATATTCTCACTCCTATTTTGGCAGTTGCTCAATTACTACCCCTAAAATTACCGAACCTCGATGACAGCAGCCAACAACTATTAAAAATGTTGGAAAGTAGCGCTAAACGTGGTGCCGATTTGGTTCAGCAAATCCTCTCCTTTAGTCGTGGAGGAGCCGAAGGAAGTCGTACTATTGTTCAAGTTCGCCACTTAATCGCAGATGTAGCACAGGTAGCCAGACGTACCTTCCCCAAATCCATCGAAACCCAAATGAATTTAGTACCCGATTTGTGGACAATACTTGCCGATGCCACACAAATTCATCAAGTGTTAATGAATCTTATAGTTAATGCTCGCGATGCCATGCTTGATGGTGGCAATTTAGCTATTGGTGCCGAAAATCTGTGGATTGATGAAAATTATGCCCGTATGTACGTCGATGCAGAAGTCGGTTCTTACATTGTAATTTCCATTAGCGATACTGGTGTGGGTATTCCCCCGGACATAATAGACCGCATTTTTGACCCATTTTTTACGACTAAAGAAGTTGGTAAAGGCACTGGTTTGGGACTTTCTACGGTGATGGGAATTGTTAAAAGTCACGGTGGTTTTGTCAATGTACACAGCGAAGTCGAGAAGGGAAGTCGTTTTAAGATATTTTTACCCAGTCGGCAAGTTACAGAAACTCCACCAGATAGCAATGGAGAATTGTTAAATGGCAATAACGAATTGATATTGGTGGTAGATGATGAGGTAGCAATCTGCGAAATTGCTAAAACAACCCTAGAAACCCATAATTACCAAGTTTTAACTGCCAGTGATGGTATTGAAGCACTTGCACTATACGCTCAACATAAGAAGAAAATCAGTGCAGTGTTAATTGACATGATGATGCCAGGAATGGATGGTTCTACCACAATTCTAACATTACAACGTATGAATCCTGATGTCCAAATCCTTGCCATGAGTGGATTAATGCTCAATTGGACTAATGCTCAGAAAATGAGTCTTGGGATTCAAAAGTTTTTACCAAAGCCTTTTACTGCCGAAGCGTTACTAAGTAATCTTAAATCATTACTGCATCCGAGTCTAAGTGAATAGTATCAATAAGGTAGAAGATAGAATAGACATATAGCAATCCGATTTGATTCATGAAAATATAAATAAGGAGATAAACCGCCATAGGCACGGAGTGACTTCCCGCAGGGTAGACGCAGAGAGAATAAAGAAATATATTGATATATAATTTAAGCGCAAGCGCAGGCTACGCCAACACCAACACAAATGATTTAGAGGATGTTTGAAAAGTCTCCTTCTGTGTCATGCTGAGGGACGAAGCATCTCAGTACTTAGGTTAAAGCCTAGA
>NZ_NTFS01000136.1 GCF_002289455.1 Brunnivagina elsteri CCALA 953 | reverse complement strand
GTTCATACTACTGTCGCCCTCCACGAAATGCAACCACTACAATTGCAAGATATTCTCAAAGAAGTATACCGCGTATTGAAGCCCGGTGGAGTATTTGCGCTGGTGGATTTTCATAAACCCACCAATCCTTTGTTTATTCCTGCTTTAGCTGTGTTTTTCTGGTTGTTTGAAACTGAAACCGCTTGGCAATTAATTAAAACTAATTTACCTGAATTACTCACAGAAACTGGATTTGCAGTCTCAAAACCAATTTTACATGCAGGTGGTAGTTTACAAGTAATCCAAGCCAGGAAGTAAGGTAATTGAGAGTGTTAACTAAGGGTTAAATATTGTTAAGTTCATCCCCGATAGCCCCAAATAAAAGAACCCCACCTTAACCCTCCCCTTGCTAAAGGGAGGGAACTGGATTTCTGATTTCCCCCAATCCATCCTACGGTGTACACACAAGTAGTCGAATTGCCCCAAATAAAAGAACCCTACCCTAACCCTCCCCTTGGTAAGGGGAGGGAACTGGATTTCTAGTTTCCCCCCTTTATAAGGGGGGATTAAGGGGGGTAATTCCGAGGTATCAGGGAAAACAGACTTGTGTGTACACTAGACATCGACCGAATTTAATTATGCGTTACCCAGAACCCTTGTCGTGCCTCCGCAATGCTACGTCTTTTCCGGAGATGTCTAATCACAAAAATATCCCAAGGGGCGACACCCCAAATCAAGGGTGAATATGATTGAATGTTACTATTGTTACCATTAATCCAAGTAGCGATCGCTTTAATAATATGGGGATTTTCTCATAAATATCTAAGTTCAAAAAACATGGACAACTAGTTCACCTTCATTTCAATAACTAGCTTTCAGGATATTTATAAGCCGATGTAGCTATCAAAAAAATATGAGAATAACACATCGAAATGTAACAATTACACTTTTTTATTAATTTTTGTTGCAAGCTATCGATCCCGTTGCTAGCGTATGCAAGTAAGGTTATTTTTGGTAATTTGCTTTACAAGGGAGGTTCATTATCCATGCAAAACATTGAATTCGGTTTTATACCCATGCCATCAGACTTTTGATATGGATTATAAAATGCAATGCGATGCTCTTAGACCCTTTAAACCGCAAAAGATTACTGTTTCCGATGTTTATCTTTTGCCATCACCATTTTAATCCAATTCGCTGGCAATTTGACTGGAAAACATTGTTAAGCTTTGGTTCAATTATTTGGTTCACTAAATACTAATTGTGATTTAATGCTGGCAAAAGCGCGGTTTTGTCTAAATTTTGAGAATTCTGTAAGAAGTCTAATCAATTCAGTTCAGTTCAATTCATCCCTAAATTACGAGTAAAAATTTGTCTCACTATATATTGTTCTTGCCTTTGTCTGTATGAAACTCGACAAAAAAACCCTACAAAATTACTCGGCATTACAAATAGTGCATTGACATATTAACGTTTCAGGAGGTTATAGCTATGGATATTCAAGGAAAAACTGCTTTAGTGACTGGAGCATCCCGTGGAATTGGACATGCGATCGCGGTTTCGTTGGCAAAGCAAAAAGTGAAGCGTTTATTGTTAGTCGCTCGAAATCATCAACGGTTAGCTGAAGTTGCTGCCGAGATTGAAGCATTGGGAACAGAAGTGGTGCTTTTGCCTTTAGATTTAACTCAGATAGTTTCCGTGAATATTGCGATCGCAAAAGCTTGGAGAGATTACGGACCAATTCATTTACTGGTAAACTGTGCTGGAGTTGCACATCAGACTCCTTTTTTAGAGTCTAAGCTTTCTGATGTTCAAGAAGAATTGGAAACTAATCTAGTCGGAATGTACTCAATTACTCGTTTGGTTGCACGACGGATGGTGAGACAGAGGGAAGGTTCTATTGTCAATGTATCTAGTTTGATGGGTAAAGTTGCAGCTCCGACAATGGCAACCTACTCTGCTACCAAATTTGCGATCGTTGGATTTACTCAAGCTTTGCGTGGTGAACTCGCAGCACACAACATCCGTGTTGTCGGGTTACTACCATCACTCACTGATACTGATATGGTGCGAGATTTACAGTTATTCCGTTGGGTTGTGCCTATGACTACTCAACAAGTCGCTGATGCGCTGATTACCGGATTACAAAGAGATTCATCAGAAATATTGGTGGGTTGGCAAAGTCATTTAGCAGTCTGGTGTAACCGGATTGCTCCTTGGTTGTTGGAGAAAGTTTTACTCATGTCTGCTCCACTACCTTCACGTCGAGCCAAATATTATCCACAAATGCGAAGAGCATAATATTTTAAAATGGTATAAGGGAACACCAAAAAATAAATTCTCCACAATTGTAGGGGTGGGGAGACCCCACCCTTCGCATGATAGTGTTGGTAAGTATATGATTTGAAGACTTTATCTTATGGAAGTCCTAAGCAGAATTAATTTTAACCAAACTCGCGGAATTCCCCATCCGTCTATGGGGTGGAAATAATATGCAACTTCACATAAAAATGGTATTAGTTAAGATTAGACAGAAGAGTAAAAATAAGCAAAAATTTAACGTTTTATGAATCGTCGTGATTTTATAACTTTATTTGGTATCGGTGGAATAGCCTCTTCTCTTCCAATTGCGATCGCAGCTTGCAGTTCTGAAAAATCAACAACGGCTACATCTTCATCCTGGCAAAAGATTGGTACAGTAGCCGAATTGGATAAAACTGGTCAGCTACTAAATGAAAAATCACCTGTAGGTGCAGTTTTGGTCGTAGGTACATCAAAAATCAAAAATCTCGTTGCTGTCAATCCTACCTGTACTCACAAAGGTTGTAAGGTTGATTGGAAGGCAACAGAAAATAAATTTTTGTGCCCCTGTCATCAATCCACATTTGCAGCAGATGGCAAGGTTTTACAAGGAGTTGCTACAAAACCCTTGGCAACTTATGCGGTTAAAATTGAGGGAGACGGGGTTTTAGTCCTAAAATCTTAAATTCATACCTAAACTTCATGAAGGTAGCATAAATCCTAAGCCTTCAGGCAGGCTTCGCCACGGACACGCTACGCAAACGCCAAATTTTGATGCAAAGCTAGAGTATCACCATTCGCAACAGTGATAAAGATATTCGTATTGCAATTGAGCCAATTTCTTACTGGGATAACCCTGGGTTACTATTGGAGCTAGAAGCAATTATTCTCAGGGCTACCGAACCTCCTTGCAACGTCCAAATCCCACCCGAAAGGTGAATTTATGCAAGCTAAAACTCAAGAGAAACTAACAAGTGCAGACACAGAAGTTATATTAGGGCTTTTACCCGATCGCATTCGAGAGGCTTTAATTAATCGTGCTGCGGAAATTGAGTATCCAGTAGAAGCAGTAGTGGAAATGGCGATCGCAAGTTTTCTCGATACGGAAGCATTAGGTTTTGCCGATTGCAAACCGGGAAGAGGTCATTAAACTAAAATCAGGTATGAAAATAACCCAAAGATTCTTCAAGTTTATCTGTCCTGCTGTATTAATACTGACAGCGCAGATACTTGGACAAACAAATGTCAACCCAGCACCACCAAAATCACCCTCCACAGGTACACCAAAGGGCAATTCCACACCCGGAACCACCCGCCCAGAGGCGACTTGTAAAATGTGAAAATCAAGTAAGTTTCTGCTGCGATCGCATCACCAATCGAAACCGGGTTTTTCCCTTTTGTAATTGATGATGTGGAGGTATTCGGGGTTTTCTCGTGATGATAGAAATTGGGTTTCTGGGAAAGTCGTGCTAATTGGGGTTTTTTCCTGGGGGAGAAACCGGGTTTTCTGAGATTATTCAATGTTTTTTAAAGCTTGTTGTAAATTCAATAGTAATTCTTTAATAGTGTAGGGTTTGGGTAAAAATAGTTTCACCCCTGTACTAGAAATATCCGCGAGTTTACGGTTGGATATTAACCCGCTTGTGGCAATAATATTAACTTGAGGATTAATTTTCTTTAAAGTGCGAATGGCTGTGATTCCGTCCATTAATGGCAACATCATGTCCATAATTACCACACTAATTTCTGCCATATGTTGAGCATAAAGAGCGATCGCTTCAATCCCATCACTGGCAATTAAGGTTTTGTAATTCTGGCTTTCTAGGGATGCTTTAGTCATTTCCTGAATATAAGTTTCATCTTCTACTACTAAGATTAATTCCCCATTTCCCGCAAGGGGTTTTAAATCGGGTTCTAATTCTAGTTCTGTAATTTCTGTTGCAGGTAAGTAAATTTTAAAAGTAGTACCCAAACCGACTTCACTATAAACAGTAATAAATCCACCGTGGCTTTTAATAATTCCAATTACAGTAGAAAGTCCTAAACCAGTACCTTTACTTAATTCTTTGGTAGTAAAAAATGGTTCAAATATGCGCTCTTTAATTTCTGCGGCAATACCACTACCCGTATCTGTGACAGTAATTACAGTATAAGCTCCGACTTTGGCTTCTAAATTCATGCGGACATAATTTTCGTCGATGACGACATTTTCACCAGTTATGCTTAACATTCCCCCTTCTGGCATGGCATCGCGTGCATTAACGCAGAGATTCATGATTACTTGGTGTAATTGCGTGGCATCTCCAGATACCATCCATAAAGAAGAAGGAATATCAACGCAGAGATTGATAGATTTGGGGAATGTTTCTTTGAGAATTTTGTTAATATCTCGAATCAAATGCCGGATTTGCAAGCTAATACGTTTACCTTCAACTCCTCGTGCAAATGATAATACCTGCTTGACTAGTTCTGCACCACGTTTTGCACTTTCTTCAAGAATTTCAAACATCTGCATATCCCGTTCGTCAACTTCGGGAAATCTCAAGGGCAGCATTTGAGCGCTAATTAGAATTGGTGTGAGAATATTATTTAAATCGTGGGCAATTCCGCTTGCTAAAGTGCCGATGCTTTCGAGACGTTGGGTTCTAAAAAACTGATATTCGAGTTGTTTCTTTTCAGTAATATCGGTATCAACAGTGAGAATTGATTGGGGTTTGCCATCGCGATCGCAAACTAATGTCCAGCGACTTTCAACTAATATATTTTGCTCGTTTTTAGTTATTTGATGTAATTCTCCCTGCCATTTGCCTTTACTAATCACCGTTAATAGTGCGGTTTCGACTTCGGGGGGAGTTTCTCTATATAGTATTTCGCTAGCATTTTGCTGATAAACTTCTTCAGCTTGCCAACCATAGATATTTTCTGCCCCTTTATTCCAAAACAAAATTCGATTTTCTAAATCCCGTACTGAAATTGCATCGGTAGCAACATCGAGCAAAGCTGCTTGCTGGTGGATTTTATCTTCGGTTAATTTGCGATCGCGTAGGGCAGCTTGCTGTTCACTAATATCTATACTCGCACAAGTAATTCCAACTACTTCGTGTGATTCATTTCGCAACGGTTCCACAGTTAAGTCGTAATATCGAGCTTCACCATCAGTAGTAATAGATACTTCTTCTCTGATTCCCACACCAGTATTTAAAACCCGTTGTTTAATATCCTGTAATCGTTGGCAATCTTCATCATTAAGGATATCAGAATCTAATTTTCCTAAAACATCACCATTATTAAATCCAACCGTCCCATTATATATCCAGGTATAGCGTAATTCTCTATCTTGTGTACAAACCACAATTGGGGAATTTTTTAAAGCTACCCGAAATAGCTCTTCACTATGTCGCAAAGCTTCTTCAGAAAGCTGACGCTCGATGGCATAGCGCATACATCTTACCAACAAATCGCCATTAACTTGCCCCTTGAGCAAATAATCCTGTGCCCCTTCTTGCATTGCCCTCAGTGCTAAGGTTTCATCATTGATACCAGTAAGCACAATAATTGGGATAGAAGGTACGCGATCGCGAATTTTCACAAAACTCTCCAACCCTTGGCTGTCGGGCAAAGAAAGGTCTAAAAGAATCACATCAAAGCTTTCTTTTTCGATATAATTAAGTGCATTCCGCAAAGATTCGGCAGATATTAATTGAAATTGGAAAGAACTCACATCCGCTAAGAGTTCCCGCAGTAGGAAAACATCTCCGGGATTATCTTCAATCAGTAGTACTTTGAGAGATGGACGTAACATTTTAGTTTAGTGGGCAGTGAATGTATTATTCATTATGAAATCTCTGTTATTTCTGGAATCGTAAAAAATATTGTCGTTCCTTGATTTAGTTCAGACTCAACCCAGATACTTCCTCCATGACGTTCTACGATTTTTTTACAAATTGCCAATCCAATACCAGTACCGGGATATTGGGCTTTTCCGTGTAACCTTTGGAAAATCTCAAAAATGCGATCGCAATATTGAGGTTCGATACCTATTCCATTATCGCGTACCCAGAAGAGATAGGAGGAAGGGGTAGAAGGAACAAAGTATTGAGATGGGGAAGAAGTTTCTATTTGTTCCTCTCTTTTCAAAAATCCAATCTCAATAATTGGGGATATTTCCCTGTGAAATTTGATGGCATTACCAATCAAATTTTGAAATAATTGGTTAAGTTGGGTTGTATCGGCAAAAATCTGGGGTAATATTTGTTCACACTTAATAATTGCATTACTTTCTGCGATCGCTATTTTTAAGTTGGAAATTACTTGTACGAATACTTGATTACAATCTACCCATGTCAAGGATTTTCCTTTGCTACTAATACGGGAAAAACTCAATAAATCGTCGATTAAGATTTGCATCCTTTTTGCACCATCAACGGCATAACCAATAAATTCTTCGGCTTTAGGATCGAGTTTATCTTTGTATCTACGTTCGAGCAATTGTAAATAACTTGTCACCATTCTTAATGGTTCTTGTAAATCGTGGGATGCGACATAGGCAAATTGTTCGAGTTCAGTGTTAGAATTAGCGAGTATTTCCCGTTGTTTAACTTCTTGTTCGAGGAGTTGAGCTTGGGATAAAGCAATACCAATTTGGGTTGCTAATTGCCGTAACAATTCGGTTTCCGCGCTGTTCCAAGTTCTGACGCGATCGCATTGATGAGCAATGAGTAATCCCCAAAGTTGTTCCCGTTGTAAAATTGGGACAACTAGGTTGGATTTGACGTTAAATCCTTCTAATAATTGTCGATGAGGAGCGCTAATATCCGCTTCTAATACATTGGGAATCGTACTAACTTTGCCACGTTTATAAGGTTCTTGAAGTTCATCAGTAAAACAGCGATCGCGAATTGTTTTCCCCAAGATTGACATCACTTCTGGCACCACAGATTCTTGGACTACAACCCCTGTTCCATCACTCCAAAGTCGAAATATTAAAAGTCGATCAGCTTGGAGTAATTTTTGGATTTCGGTAACGGTAGTTTGCAGAATCTCATCAGTTTGCAACGACTGACGAATTTTCAGCGAAATTTCTGTTAAAAGTTGCGATCGCAAAATTTGAGCTTTTAACTCTTCTTCAACAAAATTGCGATAAGCGAGGTTTAATGTCTCCGGTATATCACGTTTCAAATTCTGCAATTCTTTCTCAGCAATACGGAGACGATTTAATAATTCTGTGCGACTGAGACTATCTATATCCATATTTATAGCGGTTCGCAGTTTGCGATTAAGAATATTGTAGGGGCAAACGGTTGTTTGCCCTAATTTATATCCCTGCCCTAATTTATATCCCTGTCCTAATTTATATCCCTGCCCTGACTTATTATCCCTGTCCTAATTTATATCCCTGTCCTAATTTATATCCCTACCCTAATTTGTGTTCAATTAAGCACCCTGACATCAATTACACTGCCTCTCGACAAATAACTAAAACCCTCAATCTCAGTCGGAGTACCAACCTTCAATTGACTTTTGCCAAAAAATAAACCTTGCTTTTGAACTTGAGCTTTACCCGTCAAAGTAATCAGCAAATCCACCTTATAATTATTTTTGGGGTCGGGTAACTCCTTTACCGAACCATCAGGTTGGGGAACTGCGATCGCAATTGGCAACTGCTTCACAGACTTAATATTCATTGCACCTTCCGGTTGATTGCGAAGCGTCACACTTGTACTAGCACCAGCTTTCAAACCACCCTCCAACAGAACTTGCGGTTTACTAACTCCCATCCCTTGAATCAAGACATCAACCTCAACTGGTTGCAGCAAAGGATTCGCTTGTGCGATCGCGACGGGTAAAGCAGAAGAACAAATAACACTTACCAATAGCAGTATAAACACCAACAAAAAACGTCCGACAATATAGCTGAAACGTCTATGAATGCGACTTTTAAAACTCAAAACAACCATCTTAAATAAGTGTCTAAGTTTGCCAAAAATATCACAAGCGACTGCATCAAGATAGATAACATTCGCTATTAAACAATATTAGCTTCTATTTCTGAATATGACTCATTCAAAACTAATATCCCCGACAATATCAAGAACTAGAAAATCTTAATTTTTGTAAATGAGTTAGCAACCCATCAAGCTATTGGACAACTGAAACAACAACTAAACAATCTCAAACTCGATTTGGTGACTATTCAAAAAATTGTGAGTGAAATGGTCAGTAACATTCGTATCACTCAACTCCAAGTTATAAAAATCTACCACATCATGATTAAAATATGGTCCAGCGTGCCAAGTTCCCACATTTAATTTAATAAAACAATTTCCCGGAATTTTAAAAGCTTTCATCTTTGCTAATTCTGGCTCATTAACCTGATTATTTGATGGACAAACAGCAATTAACCAATCTTTTCCTGCCAAAGCTCCCAAACACTGAGTACATTGAATATGTCTTGTAATAGTATGAAATTTTTTACCCCGTTTTTGCAAGCGCATAATATAAAAACGAGGAGTACCTTTATCGAGTACTAATTGAGCATCTCTATAATCAAAACCTTTTCCATCTTGACTCGCAGAAATAACCTGTCCATATGCCTGAAAATTTTCTGTTGTGATTAACTCAGCTTGAATTTGTTGTCGAATCTTTGATATTGTCATAATTAATTTCACCAGTGATAAATAAATTGATATTTTACGGCTTTAAAAAATTTTAATAATAACCAAAAGCAATATCAATAATAATAAACATAGTAGCAACTATTCATCTATTTGAATACAAATTGTAATCGAGAACACCGTAGGGGAACCAACGGTTGTTTGCCCTCACTTACATTGAACACAGACTGCTATTATATCCAAACAAAAAGCCATATAGCAAACCTCAATCATTCATGAAAATTATATATCTCTTTATTCCTTCTTCCCTTGGCGTTTTAGCGTACTTGGCGGTTTATCTCCTTATCTATATTTTCACAAATCAAATAGGATTGCTAAGTTACAGAATTATTAGTAACGATATCATTGCTTTTATAAAAAAAACTTCTGATATATGACATTTTTGCAATAGCAGATGGGAATACTAGAAATAAGTCCATTTAACAAATAAACATGGCTAATCCTTTTATTCAAAAACCAGCACCATATCTATTTAAGGGAGGAGATGCTTCAGATTATGAAGTGGTTACTCGTGGTGCAGGTACTTGGTGTACGCGACATAAAGCAAGTGGAGAAACAATACAATCTGTTCAACCAGGTGGTTTAGATATGCTAAATATTGCTAATCTTGGATTAAATATACTCAATCTTGGTGTTGGTATATATAATGCTACTCAACTTCGTAAACTAAAAAAGAAATTAGAGCGAGTTCATGAAGATATCCATTCAGGTTTTGAAGACTTAGAAAAAAATATTCAATTAGGTGTTAAAGATTTAGAAAATAAATTAGATAGAAATCAGGAACAAATTCAATCATATTTTAACAGCATCCACAATGCTCTCAGTGTTCAACATCGAACACTTGAGTTATTAGTGTCAAATCAAAATAATTTTGCAGAAAATATGATTATTCTCCGTGAGGAGATGCGTACAGGCTTTCAAGATGTTGTTGAAGAAGTGAAAGATATAGAAGCATTAAGAAAACGCGAAGAGTTTGAAACTAGAACTTTTAAATTACTCAAGGTATATGAACGATTTACTTATATGTTACCTGAGTTATTAGAAGCAGACCAACTAATTGAAAGAGCAGAAGATTTAGAAGCTTGGCTGCGAACTCAACTTAATCGAATAGAAATAGGAAAAGCTGAAAGATTACCTTTGTTTGTAGCTTTAGCTTTTAGTGTACGAGCGAAAGCGGATGCATTTGAAGCAAAAGGAGGAAATTATTCAAGTTTTGCAACTAAGGATATTACCTTATTAATCAATGAAATATGTAGTGAAGCATATGCATTTTGTCAAGGACGTAGTTTATATGATATTGCTGTAGCAATGCCTGAGATACTTTACCAGTATGTTCTATTAAATCGTAGCCTTCGTAAAGGATTAGAGTTTAAAAAACAGCATGAATTTGACATTTTATTCTCATCCGATGAAATAATTTGGGATGATAGTTTAGATAATTTCAGAAAATTATTTAAACATGCCATTGGAAATATTGAAATTGTTAAGGGAAAAGAATTTATTCCTTTGAGAACAATAGATGACTATGATTGGTATATACGTTTTATTGGTGAAGATAGATTAACTTTCAATATTCACTCTTCACGCTCGGCAATTCTACTTAGTGAAATATTGCATAAGTTAGGACATCCAAATCCTCAAGACGGGATGATTGAAAAAAAATCTATTAATTTACTTATGAATTTTGCACTTCCCGAAGCAAGTAAAAAGATTTCTCATTTGATAAAAAATGAGTTTTCTCTAGATAAATATCCTCAGCTTATGGGATGTGGAGATAGTTAATTTAATGTTGAGTTTCGGTGCAAATTACTAGGTTTCAAAACTCCAAATATTCATCATGCACCTAACCAAACCTACAGTAAAGTAATCTGTAAACATCGTTGTTTAGGATAGCCAAAAAGGGCTTAACCGAGCAGTATTATCAATTAATCTAACCTTTGCAGTCCATTCAACCAAGTTAATAAATCATCCATACTAGAAAAATCAAATAATGCCTCTGCCAAATCTTCCAACTGCATAGTTGATAATTGTTTAAGTCTTTCTTGTAACTCAGGTGTAACTAAACCAATCCTACGATTAAGTTGACGGCTAATTATTGCAAACTCACCTTCTAATTTCCCTTCCAATTTCCCTTCCAATTTCCCTCGCTCTATCCCTTCTTGCATCCAATTTGTAACAATTTCCATAACTTCCTCTTGCTTTACTGGTTCAAATCTAGCAATTTCAGCTTTGAAAAGCTGTTCTTCTTCTGCATTTAAGCGCAAATAGGTATCAACAAATCCCGAAATCATCTTCATTCGTGCTTTGTTGAGTCGTAGATTAGTTCTTTAAATAATCTATCGTGATTTATTCTCATGTTAAAATTGCTCCACCCATTAACCGCTCATACCGTAACTTCAACTCTTGCTTCATCAAATACAAACGGTCTAAATTAACATCTATTTCTATCACTTTTTCCGCAGCTTGTCGCGCCAAAATTAATATTTCCTCGTCCTCAACCAAACTTGCTAAAGTAAAATCGGCTACACCAGATTGTCTTTTCCCCAACACCTCACCAGGACCTCGAAAACGCATATCCATTTCCGATACAAAAAATCCATCTTGGGATTGTTCCAACACCTTCAACCTTTGCTGTGCATCGGGACTTTTAGAACTGCTCATCAACAAACAATAGGACTTTGCCGCACCACGTCCCACCCTTCCCCGCAATTGATGCAACTGCGATAACCCAAATCTCTCCGCATGTTCAATCATCATCACCGTGGCATTTGGCACATCCACCCCCACTTCCACAACAGTAGTCGAAACCAAAATTTGCGTTTCTTTATCCCTAAATTTAGTAATCGCTCTATCCTTATCTGCCGAACTCATCCGTCCATGCAGCAAGCCAACTTGAAATTCGGGAAAAATCGCATCTTGTAACTTTTGATGCTCCTCCACAGCCGATCGCAAGTCCAATTTTTCCGATTCTTCCACCAAGGGCAAAACCACATAAATTTGCCTTCCCTGGGCAATCTCCCGCCGCATCAAATCGTAAGCATCGCTACGCTGACTCGCCATTAATGCCGTAGTTTGAATCGCTTGTCGTCCTGGTGGTAACTCGTCGATTTGGCTGACATCCAAGTCCCCGTGAATCGTTAGCGCCAGGGTGCGGGGAATCGGCGTAGCTGTCATTGTTAATACATGGGGTTGTTCGCCTTTTTGTTGCAATTTTGCCCTTTGTTCAACCCCAAAGCGGTGCTGTTCATCAATTACAACCAAGCCCAGACGATTAAAGTTTACTGGGTCTTGAATTAAAGCGTGTGTTCCCACTAATACAGGTAATTCCCCCGTCTCTAACTGAGCATGAATTTGTCGCCTTTTGACAACTCTTGTCGAGCCAGTCAGTAATTCCACTGGTAAATGTAAAAGGTTAAACCAACTCACTAACTTCCGATAATGCTGTTCTGCTAATACCTCCGTGGGAGCCATCAGTGCCGCTTGATACCCGGACTGGATAGCAGCAACGATCGCAATCACCGCAACAACAGTTTTCCCCGAACCCACATCACCCTGGATCAAGCGATTCATCGGTACGTTTTTTTGTAAGTCGTCGAGAATATCATTGACGACACGCTGCTGTGCCCCCGTAAGTTCGAACGGCAAAATTTTGTAAAATTCTTCGATTAACTCACCGCTAGGGGCAAATATAGCCTGAGTTTGGACTTGTTTGGCTCTTTGCTGACGTTGGAGTAAACCTAGTTGTAGGTAGAAAAATTCATCGAATACGAGACGACGACGGGATGCTTGGAGGGAATCGCTATCGGGGGGAAAATGGATATTTGCGATCGCATCTTTGAGTTCCATCAAGTTATATTTTTGCCGTAAACCGCTTGGTAAAGGGTCTTTGAGATGATGGGTTGCGGGCATTGCTGCGGCTACGGCTTCTCTGACTAGGTTCGCAACGACACCTTCAGTCAGTGCGTAAACTGGGACGACACGTCCAATTGTTAATGATTCAATTGCGTCACCAGGCTGTGCCAAAACTTCGAGTTCCGGGTTGTCTAGGGTTTTGCCATATTTGCTTTCTTTAACTAACCCACAGGCAGCCAGCATCGTTCCCACTGGATATAGCCGCTTGACACTTTCTTGCCATCCACGACTGGCATATCTAGCACCTGCGTAGAAACGGCTAAATTTGATACGTCCGCTATTATCCCGCAGTTGCATTTCTAGGATGGTTAATTTTTGATTTTTGGGACTGGTGAAACAACTAATACTTTTGACCGTTGCGACAATTGTTACCGTTTCCCCTGCTTGTAATTCGCTTATTTGGACTTGTTTTGCATAGTCGATGTGGTCACGGGGATAATAGAAAAGCAGGTCGCGAACGGTGTATAAACCCAGACGCGCTAATTTATCGGCTCTACGGGGTCCAATTTCAGCAACTTCGCTGAGTTTTTGGTCAATTCCCGGAGCTAACAGTTTACTAACTTCGCTGACTATAGGGGATTTTGGATTTTGGATTGTGGATTGAGGAGTTTTGATTGTGGGATTAGAAATATTATTTCCCCTCTCTCCCCCTCTCTCTCCCTCTCCTCCTGCTTCCAATTGCTGCAACTGGTAGATGTAGCGTCGAGTTTGGGCAATTAAACTTTGACGTGCTTCCATATCCAGATTGGGATAATTGGCGAATTCTTGTGCTAATTGCTGCCAGCGATCGCGATGCGACTGCTGTGGAATATCATCGCGATCGCTTGACAAACTTGCGGGTAATTTTCCGAATGTTAAACACAAAAATTCGCTAAAGCGGTATTGTCTCCCCATCAAATCGGTGAAGCCTTGTTCAGCTTCGATGGTAAGAGCTTTTTGTAATCGTAACCAATCTGGCTGTTCAATCATTAGTTAATAGTTAATAGGTAATTGGGAATAGTTAATAGTTAATAGTTAATAGTTAATTGCTAATAGTTAACGACGATATACAACTCATAACTCATAATTCCTAACTCCTAACTGTATTTAACTATTTAATCTTCAAACCAACTCGCACGCCATGCACCTTCCGCTTCTGCGATCGCACGTTCCCGTTGCTTCTTCATATAATCGCGACGCAGTTTTTGTAATTGCCCCACCACCATCCGAATTTGTTTGTGTTTGCCAGAAAGCACAGAATCTGCAAATTCAATTTCACCCAGTCGCAGGTTAATAGCCATAATTTGCGTCAGGTTACCACGACGTGGTTTTCCTTCCTCAACAGAACCGCTACGCGAACGCATAGAATCATCAACTTCTATAACTAAGTTAATCAGATTGGGTGGTCCTGGCATCACTTGGGCTGAAGCTTCAGATGCAGCCGCAGCTACTTCTAAAATCGGTTCTGGTAAGCTTTTTGGCAAAATTCCAGATTTTTGGATCAATAAATTTGCCTCCCGTGAGGCTTTTTTTAGCGCAAATTGTGATGTTATTTCGATGCTTTGCTGCCATTGGCTAATTTCAATCGGATTCGATGGATTAATTTTGGCAAAAGGCAAGGGTTTAGGTGGAGTAAATTTTGAAAATGGGAAGTTTGCCGATAATATCGAAGCTCGTATTCTATCTCTCGCTTTTTTTGTCAGTTTTTCTCCTTCCTCATCCTCATCCTCATCCTCATCATCCTCATCATCCTCATCCTCATCTTCTAATTCTCCCATCTCGAAAGGAGAATTTTCATTATCCAGCGATAATTCCACAAATGCTAGAGGATTTAGACTTTCATCCTCACTATCTTCCAATCCTTCATTTGCCATCTCAAAAGCGATCGCAACTTCCATCTCATGATTTAAATAATCCTGATGATTTAAACCATCTGACGTTAATAATTCTTCACCACTAGTTGAATTTGAGGCTTCATTTTCCTCTGCTGAATAATTTACCAGTCGTTCGGCTGTCTGTGTTCCTAAATCGCGGATAGCCTTTTGTAAATTTTGTCGCTGACTTAAGGACAAACCTATAAAAGCCTCAGGATAACCCTGAGTACATAGATGATAAGTAGCTAAAATTAACTGTTTGCGTACTGCTTGCCCTAATGAAGTGAGATAGACAGTATAAGAAGCATACAACTCCTGGGCGACAAGTGCGATCGCCTCTTCTAATGCTTGTATATCCCGCTCAATTCGCTCAATTGCTCTCGCCATATTCTCTATCCATACTAAGTACAAAACAGCATCTTTTGGTACAAAAGTACTTTTATTATAAAACGTAGTTAATAGTTAATAGTTAATGGTTAGTGTTTATTTATCTTTCCCAATTCCCAATATCTATTATTAAAATAAATTCTCCATAATTGTAGGGGTGGGTTCTCCCCACCCTTCGCGTGATAGTGTTGGTAAGTAACCAGACAGAATTAATTACAATACTGATTCTTGAATTTCTTTGATGGGCAAGAATTTCAGCCCAAATGTTG
>NZ_NTFS01000135.1 GCF_002289455.1 Brunnivagina elsteri CCALA 953 | reverse complement strand
AGAAATTGTCATTCTAAGAAATTGTCATTCTGAGGAACGTACGCGCTGAGTCGCAAAGCGACACGCTGCGCGAACGCGTTGCCGAAGGCTAGAATCTAGGGTTTGAACCGTAGTCGAGGGATGCTAACCCACGGGAACGCTCCGCGTACACTACGCTAAGTGGTAGTGCAAAAATATTTATACATTCCGAAAATCTCAAACCCTCGTCATTGCGTTCGCGCAGCGTGTCCGTAGGACTTGGAACGAAGCAATCGCAGTATATATTTAATTTTGCGTAACTACTTATCACTTCATACCCCTCCGGGGAAGCAAGCGACAGCATGACAAATCCCGGTTTTTGCCGAATTTATAAACACTCTCGTTATTGCCACAAAAGAATAAATCATGCGACGGGTTGGGAATCTACACATAAAGCGAGACAAAGGTGCAGATTTTTTACTTATTCATGTAAAGGAGGTGATGCGTTAACAGTTAAAACCATGCTGGCAAAGTAAATCGGCAATTTCTGTTCGGGTTGCAGATTCTACTTAATTTCAACTCTCGGGCTTATCCAGGGAAGCTATATCGATAAGGTCATTACATAGCAAAATCACATTAAGCTGCCACAAGCAGAAAAACGAGAGTTAATTTTACTTCAACAAAAATCAGATTATCTATCCTCAGGAGTTATTTTTTCCATGAATAAGAAAATTTTGGGCATTATCGCTGGTATCGCAACTGTAGGAAGCGCTGTTTTCGCAGCACCTGCACATGCAGTTAAGCAAGACGTAGATGTAACTGTAACTATTCAGCCTAGTATCTATCTACGTACATTCCAAACTGTCAATCTACAAATCACTCAAGGTGATTTGGGTGCGACAAAAGAAAGCGATTTCAACGCTACTCCAGCGACAGATGGTACTACAAAACTTACACTGACTCCAGCTCCTACGATTGGTACAGGTACCAGCACCACTGTGAAAAAGAACGTTGCTGAATTATTTGCAGTTTACTCGAATAGCGGTAAACCAGTCACAGTAACTATTACACCAATTGCTAACAATACAAGTGGTCCTAAAGCTACGACTCTAACAAATCCTGCCGATCCAGGTAGTGAAATCATCCTTACAGGAGCAACTGTCACTGGTGGTACTGGAACTCCTACAGCTAGAGTTCCTGTAGTCGGTGGTGTTGATTTGGATTTGGATGTTAGTGGTGCAACAGCTGGTGTTCACAGTGGTGCTAAGTTGACAGTTGAAGCTTTGGCTCAACTATAAATTTGCCTCAAATGCGTACAAATAGTGTGCAAAGAGATAGCTAATACCAGTTTAATCTGAAGAGGCATAAAAGAACCCCACCGCCTGTGGCACCTCCCCTTAGTAAGGGGAGGTAGGGTCAAATAATATGTAGCTTCACATAGAATTGCTAGTCATCATAATTTCTGGTGCAGGCATTATGCCTGCTTCCAGTTCTCAAGTACAAAGTTTATTTTTCTGCTTGGCTTTTGTTGATTATTTTGCTTTTAAAGTTTTATATGTGTGTTTTTAAAAGCCAAAAGTCAATTGTTAAAATTTTGAACAATTTGCAATTAATCAGATATAACAGGTAAGAACTAATTAGGAGTTATAAATTAAATATAAGTTCGACAAGTAGCAAATTATTATTAGGTCAAAACTCAACTATGATTTTGATTTTTAACTCTTTTAAATTGCATTTTAATTCTGTCAAGAGTCCTCGTTTTGTCAGCATCGAGATAATGAATTATCAGTTTAATCTATTACGCAGCTTGGCAATATTGATGGCATTTTTCGCTTTACCATCCATACCAGCCTTAGCGCAAACAACTTCAACAGTAGAAGACTCAGGAGTGCTGGGAATATCACCTGATACCATAGCCCTTGACCCAATCAAAGATATATTTGTTAATCCTAGTGGCTATGCAAAGAATACACAGGAACTTTATGCTCAACCGGATTTAATTCAAAATATTAAACGTAAAGCGACTTGGACAAAGCGGGTTCCCCTTGATAAAATGCAATTACCACTTAAAGTTACTTATGAATTAAAAGATAATAGTGGTGCTGCCAATCGCTTAAATAATTCTACTAATGGAAATTCGGCAGTCAATGTTATTTTAAATCCATTAGAAAGCAATCTTATATTCCGAAGTGAAGCGAGAAATCTGGCGGTAATTGAAGGTAGCGTAGAATTTACATTAGACCCAACTCAAAGTCAATTTGCTGGTGTTCATGGTGGTCGCTTATCGGTTTGTATTCAGAGTATAGATGGTGGGTGTTTATAAGTTAGGAATTAGGAGTTAGGAGTTATAAGTGAAAAATTATGAGTTGTTTGTAATTAGCTAAATAATCAATATTAATCATTAACTAATAACCCTTACGAATTAATTAGGTGTGAGAGGTAAACAAGGATTACAATGCTAAAAAAGACGAAGAATATAGCATTAAGTTTAAGTTTAATTGGCGCGATCGCACAAAGTCTAGCACTGGCAATTCCACCAGCGATCGCACTAGAAATTGGTGTCAGTCCACCAAAATTTGAAATTCAGATGGCTGGTAAAGGGCGATCGCAATCGATCAAAATCACGAATTTTGCTGCGGAACCATTGGAAATGCGAGCTTATGTCCGCAACTGGACTTTGAATGAAGAAAGCAAGCTCCAAGAGATACAATCGACCGAAAATTCCCTAGATCAGTGGATTGTTTTCACTCCAGCTAGATTTACCATTCCCCCACGCAGTTCGCAAAATCTCCGCTTTGCAATTCGTCCCAAAGTTCAACCGAAAGAGGGAGAACATCGAGCAGTTATTTACCTTGAGGAAATTTTGCCCCAGAGCAAGGAAAACTCCCAGTCTGTAACTACGATTGGACGTGTCGCTGTAGTCGTTTACGGTTTTGCGGGTAATCTCAAACGTATTGGTACTCTCAACTCCATCAATGTAGATGCCAAACCCAACTCTGTTAGCGCTATTTTTGACATTTCCAGTAGTGGAAACGCGAATGTCCGCATGAAAGGACAATACTCGATTTGGCGTGCTGCTAATTATCCAGGAGCAAAAACGACGCAGCAAATATCTGGTGCTGGTTCTCCAGATGTCAAACTACCTGCAAATGTAGTTGATGCGGGAATTCTCAAGGATACACCAGTTCTCGCTGGTACAAGTCGTAAATTAGTCATGCCCATCACCAAAAAATTACCTCCTGGTAACTACGTTTTGGATATTAACGGTGACTTAAATGGAGTTGCGATCGACAAAGGTATTGCTTTCACAGTTCCAGCGACTGGAACTGGTTCTGTACCAGTCAGAAAGCTTTTGATTCCTGCTGCTAAGTAGTTTTGGATGTTGCAAAAGTATTTGCAAAAAGACTCGCAAAGATACTTACAGAAATAGCTAATTTTCTGGGTGAGTGAATTATCTAAAGCCTAGAAATTATTTGCTATAAAACTAAATTAAAACTTACAAAACCCTTTTGGGCTAACCATTTCAATATTTGTGCTTAGTATGCTCTACCTAGCTTTACCACCTGCACCAACCCCAATTGTCGCGACAATTGCATCTGAACAAACTGCTGGCAAACAGCTATCAGTAAAGGTTTTGGGTGCTAGTAAACCGACAAAAAGTTCAATTTCAGATAGTGGCAATGCGAGTACAGCAACAGCACACTCGTCAGAATGTCGGCTATCTGAACTCAAGTTACAAACAAAGTCACAAAAACCTAGTCTTGTGAATAGCTTGTTAGGCAAGATGCTGGCAGCTTCTACGAGTGTGAAAGCACAAAATGTTGCTTGCGAGTCTCAAAAGCAGAAATCGGGAATTATCGTTGCTCAAGGGCAAAATAGTAGTGTTTCTGTTGCGAATTCTGCAAACGTAGCCAATACAAATATTGCTGTATTGCCGGAACAAAACCCATCTCAGCAACAAACAGATTCAGCAAAAATTGCCAGTAGTTCTGACTACAACAAGAGTGCAGAGAAAAATGCTGTTGGTACTATTTTGTCAGCAGTACAGCAACTGATTCACATGTCACTGTATGCATCGATAAATAATGCGATCGCAGACACAACTCAGTTCGAAGCTTCGACTACTGATAAAATTGCGAGTAATCCTACAGTAGATAATAATTCCACATCTGATTCTACATCTAATAATAATTCTTCAGCAGCGAATAATGAAGTTGCAAAATTAGATAACAATCAAACTAATCAAAATACAGAAAATAATAAAAATATTCAAGCAGCAGCTAATAATTCTAATTTTGATGCTTCCAAAATCTTGGCATTAGTCCAAGAACTAATCAGTATTTCGATTTCGGCAACATTAAATAACACAATTAGTGATGCCATCAATCCAAATTCGCAAACAATAGCACAAAATATTGCGAGTAATCCCAAACCAGATTTACAGCAAAAAACAACTAATTCTCAACCTACGGATAATAGTAAGTTAGCAACCGCAAGTGATATTATTAATCGGCTTAAACCAAATTCCGGAAATAAAGTTAATCCCGGAAATGTAAATCAAAATGTAGAACCAAACTTAAATTCAACTCCTGAAGATTCACTTCAACTTGCAAAATCACCCGATGAACCATTTCTTGTAGAACTTAGCGTTAACGGTAGAGAAATCGGCACATTAGATGTTCTTTTAGAAAATAAAATACTACTAATTCCTCTTGAATCTTTTGGTCAATTAACAGGTTTTACTGTTGAAAAAACAGGTGCAAAAGTCCAAGTTAAAACTCCTTTAGGAACTGTTCAATTAAACCCAGATTCATTAAGACAAATCAACGGTGTATCTTACATTAGCAGCGCCGAAATGCGCGACAAATTAAATATTACAATTGATTTAAACATTGCTGATTTAACCCTACTTGCAGACCTGCCTTGGAGGTCAGCCAACGGTGAATATAGAACGAAAACACCCAATTTAAAACCAGATGTTTTTGCACCTCAAAATGGCTTATCAAGCCTGAGACAAGAATTTAATTTGACTAATGGTGGTGGTGATTCCAGCTTACGCAGTTCCACACGTCTCGGTGGTAGATTATTAGGTGGTTCTGTTGGGGTTCGCTTTGATAATAACTTTGTTAATAGTCCAGATGTTTCCGAATATTATTTCTATAAACGAAATGGGAACTTTCGCTATCAAATTGGTCGCCAACAATTAGGTTTACATCCACTTTTAAATGGGATGGATCTAACTGGATTACAACTTGGCTATAGTAATCTACCTCCGGAAACATTTGGTACTAGTTTTAACGCTACAGAACTATTACCAAGAAGGTCACGTCCAATCCAAACATTTCGCGGTGAAGCACCCCCAGCCAGCTTTGTCCAATTACGAGTTGGTGGTGTGGCAATAGCCCAACAACAAGTTGGTTTTGATGGGGTTTATGAATTTGTTGATGTTAATTTGCCTATCGGTCAAAATAATGAAATTGAAGTTTTGATTTTTGACAGAAGCAATCTGCGTGTACCTTCAGAAATCCGCACAGTGAGAATTAACGCATCAGATTTATTATTGCCATCGGGAGGAAATGTTCAACTCGCTGGTTTAGGGATTAGTGGTAATTTAGTCCAAGACCAATTGTTTGGAGAAACTAATTCTGACTATAATGGTAAATTGATGGGTTTTTACCAATTAAGACAAGGATTATCAAGTAACTTAACTTTTGAAAGTTCTCTACAGGCAATTCCAGGTACATTACAATCGCAAGCTGGCTTAGTTTGGAGATTGGCAAATCCTGTAATTCTATCTGGTAGTGTCGGTAATTCCTATGGCAAACTAGGTTATGCAGCTGACTTAGATATTCAACTTGATAAATTAGATATTAATGCCAACTCCCAATCATTACCAAGGTCATTTCGTACAGGTAATAAAGAGAGTTTTGAGCGCTTTAATCACAGTTTAGAAATGAAGTATCGCTTCAATAATAAATTCAATTTAGGATTTATTGCTCGCAACCGTCAAGACGATACAAATACAGCTAGTTATATCTTACCTACTTTCACATTAAGACCTTTTTCCACAGTATCTTTGAACGGTAGACCTGATATTGATGGTAGATATTTATTCAATGCTTTCTATCAACCAAATTGGGCTACTCGCTTATCATTTAATACTTATGGTGATGCTTATCTTTCAGATTTGAGCTACAAATTCAAAAATGACTATCAAATATCTGGAGGAACTGAATTTGGTAGCGGTTCCGCACCACGTTATACCTTAGGTTTTGGTTACTATCCAAATAGTCTCAGACAACTAAGTTGGAACCTGGGATTAGCTTTGCGAGACGGTGAAGTTGCACCAATCGCGGGTGCAAGTATGCAGGTATTACCTGGTTTGTTGGCAAGACTCGAATATCAAGGTATTCCCTCCAGAGCAACTAGCGGTAACTTTGGTGGTTTTGGCAGCGATCGCTTTAGTCTCACACTAGTATCAGATTTATCATTTGCACGGGGACAAATTACACCAGCAAACTATACAGGAGTCACCAAAGAACGTGGCGCGATCGCAGGACATATTAAAGTGGAAGGTGCTAAGGGTGGTTTTGATTTAGCTGGCTCTAATGTCCGTATTATCGATAATCGTGGTCAAGTCATGGGTTCTTCACAAACCGACTCGAAGGGGAATTTCTTTGTCGGTGGTTTGCCTGAAGGTAACTATATAGTCGAACTTGAACCCGATACATTACCTGTTGAACTCTCAGTACCGAAGACAAGTATGGTAGCGCAAGTTGCTAACTCGGCTGTTACTCGGCTTGATTTTCCAGTACGGGCAGAGTTTGGTGTGGCTGGACGGGTAACGGATGTTTCCGGACAACCAGTTGCCGAAGTTAAAATAGAATTGATGAATTCTGCTGGTGCGAGAATATTATCTGGTTTGACGGATAAGTTTGGTTTGTACCGTCTGGATGGGGTTCCCGTTGGTAAGTATATGTTGCGGATTTCTACCCAAGATGGACTTAATGTCAACGATGCACTTCCCAAGCGTTCAATCGAGATTCGTAATGAGTTTGTCTATAATCAGAATTTACAGCTGCCAATTTCTGCTGCTGCGAAGAAGAAACAGTAATCAGTAATAAACAATTTCGCTTTCAGTAATTGAATGATTTTTTTCTGGGAATACTCATTATTGAAGAAACTTATTTAGTTGTTGAACTAATCGATGCACTGTTGTTGAAGGGTTATCATTAGCAGGATTAGATGGTTCATATTTCTTCAGAAGATTTTCAGCATTTTTTATCGCATTTGGTTGACGATTAAGTAATTCATCATAGATGTCATCACTATTTTTTGCGTATTTGTGTCCCAGATGTCGCTCCAACTTTTTCAAATAGTCACTTCTGGGAATTCCTGTATTCAGAAATTCAAAGTGAAGAACATACCACAACTCGAAAGATTCATTAGAGTAAGCAATTTCGATACCTGCATCTTTAGCATTTTTAATCGCATTGTGGAAATCAGTTTCCATCCATGAATCGCGATCGAAAACACACCAGATTTGGTCATATTCTTCTGGATTTTTCTGCTCTATTGCTTTATCTACTAATTTACTAGGATTCATTCCTAACCCTTGCACTTCTATTACTACTTTGGGAACTCTAAAACTCCGAAAATAGTTCGGTTCTGTTTTTCCACCTTCACAGATAATCAAAAATCTTTGTCGGATTTCTCTTGTATTAACTTTTCTAGATGAGTATCCTTGATGCTGACTTTTTCTTTTAGCCATGAGCATCAATCAGATGGCTTAAATTGCCAATATAAGGAATTGCACCATATCGTCCTTTGATATAATCACTTTCAAATGAAGCGTCATTGCGAATTTTATATTCGGCTAAAGAATATAAATCTGTAACTCCATATTTATTTTTTTCGGTAAACCAGATTTGGTCTCTACGAAAAAGCTTATTAGTAAGTAAATTAGTATCATGGGTCATAAAAATCAATTGTGCATTATTAGGATTCGTATCTTTTTTATTAAATAATTCGACAATTGCATAACTAATCAGAGGGTGAAGTCTGGCATCAAACTCGTCAATAATAAGAGTCTTGCCTTCTTGCAATGTATCTACTAATAAACCTGATATCGCGAATATCTTCTGAGTTCCCTCTGATTCCTGTAAATTTAGATCGAATGATTCTGTTCCAACTAAAACACCATTCTCATCAAATTTTTGATGGAGAGTTTTAATTGAAGTTACTTTTTGTTCTCTTATTAATAGTTCGATTGAATGATAAGTGTTTATGAGATTTGCAAGTATTTCTTTGAATTCTTTTGGTGCGTCTTGAGGAAGTTGATTTCGGGCTTCACGGAGACTTTCAATATAATCTACTTCTTGTATATCAAGTTCACTAATGCCCAAATCTAGTTTTTTTATTAGTTTAAATATTGCATCTTTCTTGCTTTTACTTTCCCTTAGACAACGCGATGTATATCCCTGATAGCCATCATCATTGAGTCCAGAGACAATTTTTAATTGATTTGTTAACCATGTTAATATTTTTTCGGCAATATCAACATTAAATTGAGCCGAAACAGATAAAAATAATGCATTATGTCGAGTTCTTTGCTGAATTCCATCTGCTTTATAATTTCGAGAACAACTAATGTGATTCTCATTGCGTTCAAAAAGTTTCGTTTCTCTTACTTTTGGTACATAAAAAAGCCATTCTGAGACAACTTTATCCTTATTGACCTCAAACCCATATCTATATTTTTGACTCTTTAGTAAAAATACAATTTCAAAATAAGATGGTTGCGACTCAGTTTCTGTACTTAGTCTAAATGGTTCTACATTTATTTTTTCCGTGCTTTGAGTTTCTTTTGAAGAGTTAACCATAAACCATTTCATGAAACTCATTGCTTTTGCAAGATTACTTTTACCACTTGCATTTGCTCCATATATTGCTGCATTTTTAAGTAAACTGAGATTATCATCAACACTAAAAACATTATTGTTGTCAACTTCCTTATCTTTAGATACAAGGTTCGCTGCCACCATACTGAAAGTGACTTTCTCTTTGAAGGATCGATAATTGCCAACACTAAATTCGATAAGCATGACAAAACCCAACTTTAAAAGCTGAATCTGCGAATTTTTCACAGAAATGTATTTTAAGAATAGCAAAATCTGTACTGAAATATAAATCATAATATTATCTTATGACTCTATTTTTTCTAAGGAACGCAAATTTAATGTGAACTTGACGGATTTGAAGTATTTACCTATTCTAAATTCTCATAGTGAAACGCGAAATTTCATTTAAAATAGATAATTACAAGCTTTTAATCTAAAGTCTTCTTAGCCAAAGCTATATTCGCCCGTCTTGAGTGCATCATGGCAAAACCCAAAAAAATCCCCCCTCAGATAGATTTCAAAGACCCGCAATATTATCTCAATCGTGAACTCAGTTGGTTAGAATTCAATA
The DNA here is from genome assembly GCF_002289455.1 of Brunnivagina elsteri CCALA 953. Taxonomy (GTDB): domain Bacteria; phylum Cyanobacteriota; class Cyanobacteriia; order Cyanobacteriales; family Nostocaceae; genus Brunnivagina; species Brunnivagina elsteri. Next base: position 6,002 of record NZ_NTFS01000135.1, on the reverse strand, counting down.
GCCGAGTTTTGCACGAAGCGATGGACTCACGTACTCCCCTATTAGAACGTCTCAAGTTTATGGGGATTTTTAGTTCCAACTTGGATGAGTTTTTTATGGTGCGGGTTGCTGCACTCCAGCAGCAGGTTGAGGCAAAAGTTATTCAATTGGCATTTGATGGACGTACACCGACACAGCAGCTTGATGATATCAGCTTTTCGTTACGTCCTTCGGTGGTTCAACAACACCAGCATTTTCAGAAAGTATTGCGATCGCAACTCACAAACCACGGTGTTTATATTCTCGACTACATCGAATTAAGTCAGAAGCAGCGCAATTATCTTGATAATTACTTTGAAGACCAAATATTTCCCGTAATTACACCGTTGGCTGTCGATCCTAGTCACCCATTCCCCTATATTTCCAATCTCAGCCTCAATTTGGCTGTTTTAATCAAAAATCCCGAAACAGAAGAAGAGTTTTTCGCACGGGTTAAAGTTCCCAAAGTATTACCGCGATTTTTACCCTTACCCCCAGAATTAAGCATTCAGCACAATGGTAAACCTGCAACTTGGACAGGTATTCCCCTCGAACAAGCGATCGCACATAATTTAGAATCCCTATTTCCAGGGATGAATATTCAGGAATATCATACTTTCCGCATTACCCGTGATGCTGATTTAGGTCTTGAAGAAGACGAAGCTGATGATTTATTACTCGCAATCGAACAGGAATTACGCAAACGTCGTGTCGGGGGAACACCAGTACGCTTGGAAATTAACCCGCAAACACCCGAAGCCGTGCGATCGCGTTTGCTCCAAGATTTGGAATTGGACGATACCGATGTTTATGAAGTTGAAGGTTTGCTCGGTTTACGGGATTTGATGTATTTTATGTCCCTACCATTACCGGGATTAAAGGACAAACCCTGGCAATCTGTCGTACCTGCCAGACTACAACGTATCCGCGAACCTATTGTCAATCCAGACTTAATGGAGATAGAGGAAGGTAAGGATTTCTTCGCTGTCATCCGCGATCGCGATTTACTCCTACACCATCCCTACCAATCTTTTACAGCGTCGGTGGTCAAATTTATTACCCATGCGGCACATGATGCGGATGTGCTAGCAATTAAAATGACCCTTTACCGCACCTCTGGAGATTCCCCAATTGTCAATGCTTTAATTGCCGCCGCCGAAAATGGTAAACAAGTATCAGTATTGGTGGAACTCAAAGCCCGTTTTGATGAAGAAAATAATATATACTGGGCACGAAGATTAGAAAGTGTCGGTGTACATGTAGTTTACGGCTTAGTTGGGTTAAAAACACACTGCAAAACAATTTTGGTGGTGCGACGGGAAAAAGACAGAATTCGTCGTTATGTGCATATTGGTACGGGTAACTACAACCCCAAAACCGCACGTTTATATACAGACTTTGGTTTATTCAGCTGTCGCGATGAACTGGGAGCAGATTTAACCGACTTATATAATTACTTGACGGGATACTCGCGGCAAAAGTCCTACAGACAGCTATTAGTTGCCCCCGTAAACATGCGCGATCGCTTTTTAGGATTAATTAAACGCGAAATCGAAAATGCCCAAAATGGCTTCTCTGGACGCATTGTAGCCAAAATGAACTCCCTAGTTGACCCGCAAATTATCGCTAGCTTGTACGAAGCTTCCCGTGTGGGAGTCCAAATCGATTTAATTATCCGTGGTGTCTGCTGCTTGCGTCCAGGAATCAAAGAGGTTAGTGAAAATATTCGCGTCATCAGTATTATTGGTCGCTTTTTAGAACATTCCCGCATCTTCTACTTCTATAACAAAGGACAAGAAGAAATATTTATTGGTAGCGCTGATTGGATGCCTCGAAATTTAGACCGTCGGGTTGAAGCAATCGTCCCAATTTTAGATGGAGATATTGCTAAAGACTTGCAAGAAGTTTTAGGAATAATGCTAGCCGATAATCGCCAAGCTTGGGAGTTACAAACTGATGGTAGTTATGTTCAGCGCCGACCTGGTGAAAATTGTCCCGAATCTAGTTCTCAACAAGCTCTAATGGCAATGGTATTAGGTTCGGTAGGTATTAACTCAAATTCGATGGAACCTCGAAAAGTTGTGCGTACATGAAGAGTTTGAAAATGAAAATCTTTTCTTGATGAAAATTTATTTATTTGGGAGAAATCTCCAGATTTTTACAATTCTGTCGAGAAAGTTGTATGCATTACATGCAACTTATTCATCCATCAGATAGAGTCAATTTAGTAGGGTGTTCTTATAAGATGTAAGGGTTATTATTTATTGTTTGTCTTTTAATTGGATGTTAATGCTGTCCTGTGAGTCTTCTACCTTGAAGGTTTTAGTCGTTGATGACCACGAACTGACTCGTTTAACCTTACAACTGGCACTTTCTTGTCAACAGAACATACAAGTAGTTGCTTTAGCTACTAACGGTCAAGAAGCAGTGGAATTAGTCAAACGGCATCGACCCGATGTTATTGTTTTAGATCTGCAAATGCCAGTCATGGATGGTTGGACGGCATCAGATCGAATCAAAGCGATCGCGCCTAATACCCAAATCATTGCCTATTCTTCTGTCGAAGATGCAAATAGTAAAGATGCCAACCACTCTGGAAATTGGGATGTATTTTGTCAAAAAAATGTACCCACAAGTGAATTAATCGCTTTAGTACGGCGATTAGGTAATGGAAAAAATTCAATAGCTGGCTAATATATGAAAAAAATTCTAGGTATTTTAAATTAGTTCAACTTGGACTATCGGACTTAAGTTCTTAAGTTGGAGTTTCTAAGCTAAATTTATTCAGATTAAGTTATTTAGGTGATTTTTTTGATAAAGGACAAGCATAAGTAACTGTAAGTGGGGATTTAAGATTATCCCCAACAACGACACAGTTTTATTAGTATGTAACCCTTACTATTATTGAACTGTTAGCTTTCCACTTCTCCAAAAGTGCGTCTATATTCATCTATTAATTCATCCATTTCTTCTAGTGCTTGGTTAACATCTATTCTCAAAGTTCCCAAGTTGGGTTGTTCTAAAAGTCTTAACAAATAATCTCGTTTGCTTTGAACAGCAGTCACACGTTGTTTGATATCCTGTACATCCATAGTTTTAATCCCCTTATAATCATCTTCAACTTAAAATTAGCGCAAAAAGTAGATTAATAGGACGCAAGAAATTATCTTAACCCGTCACACAATAATTTTTCAATATCCCAGACAATTGTAGGGGTGGGGTTTCCCCACCCCAAGACTATCCTGTGGGAAAATAAAACTGGCATCGTTTTTCTATGTAATTTGATTAGATGTAATCTAATTAAAAGCGGTTTCCCCACCCTACGACCATTCAGTGGGAAAATAAAACTATCATTATCGAGACAAGAGACTATTTTGATGGTGAAATTCTGCATTTGAGCAAATCCATATTTATAAGTGTCGAAATAAGTGTCGAATAATCGCCGATGATAGTAACACTGGAATTATTAAAACTCATACCTCCATTACTATGTTCGGCAAAATACGCTTGTCTGTCTTGGGTTTAACTGTAGGCAGCATCTTAACAACCATTGGCTTTATTGCCTATGCTAACGATAACGCGACACTAAACCTAGCTGGTTTCTTTTACGGTATTCCCCTACTTTTAGGAGGATTAGCACTCAAAGCTAGTGAACTTGAACCCGTACCCTTTAGTCAAGCAACTACCCCCGAAATTCTCAAACTGCGGGAAGCACAAGCAACTGTTACCCAAAATAAAATCCGTAAAGATATTACCCGCTATTGTTATGGACAGGAAGCTCACTTAGATCAAGCATTTGTATACTTACAACTCAGTCCATCTGAAGATGAAATGCCGATCGCAACAAGTTTGCACGAAACAGAAACAGATGGAGCTTATACTTTGATTTTGGACTTTGATTCACCATTTATAACCCTTGAAGCATGGCAAGCAAAGCATGAAAAAATGACCAAATATTTTGGTCCCAATGTCGATATTAAAATTGCTGAAACAGGCGAAAATCAGATTGAGCTAACAATAATTCGTACTTTGGATTAAAGCTTTTATTGGGGTAATAACTAGTACTTTAATTGCCCCAAATATCATCTCTAAGGAACGAGAATTTATTAATACACGAGTGATCGAGTGGGTTCAAGATTCCCAACTTCTGCGCGAAAATCTAAAGTCTGACGACAAACATAGTTAGAAATCGGGAATCTGTTGGTGAAAATGAAGCCATCACCTATAAACCCTTAAAAAATTGTCACAATATAAATATGTACGAATAAGAGAACGTATATTTATGACGACAGTGACTAGCTTACCAGAAGGTTGTAGAAATCCATCATTGAAACGGTTGATGAAATTTGTATTTCAGCCGAACAAGTATATGGAAGACAATGCAAAAAATTATGGTGATACATTTACTTTGTTCAATAAAAGTGGGAATCACCTAGTTTATTTTTGCAATCCTCAAGCGCTAGAAGAGATTTTTACAGCCGATGCGGGTTATTTGGCTTCGGGAAGAGCTAAATGAATATTTACCTTTTGGAGGTGGCGATCACAGATGTATTGGACTCGCATTTGCCATGTATGAAATGAAGATTGTTCTAGCTACAGTTTTGTCAAAATATCAACTTTCGCTTGTTGATAAGCGTCTTGATAATCGTTCGATTAAGCCTGTGCGTCGTGGATTAACAATTTCAGCACCAGGAAGTATGAAAATGCGGGCAAACCCAATTATTAAAAATTTTAAGCATCAAATCTAAGTCCACATTATCAAGAGAAGAAAATAAAGAGAATAGAAACTTTACCTTTTTGTCTGGGGAATTACACATCGCATCCCACTTTTATTTCCCACAGAATCACCTTGGTAACGAGGAATAATGTGAATACTTGCGTGCATAACATTTTGTCCAGCATGTTTATTAATATTCATTCCGATATTAAAACCGTCAGGTGTAAATTCTTTGTGCAAGAGTTCTTGGACTTTATTAACCATTAGCCAGCAAGCTGATTGTTCCTTTAATGGTAATTCAAAATAATTACTAATGTGACGTTTAGGAATCACTAAAACATGACCTTTGCTTAAAGGATATCCATCAAACATTGCATAAGCAGTCGCCGATTCGGTAAGTAATTTGAGGCTTTTATATGGATTACAAAATATGCAATGATTAGACGAATTTCGCTGATAGTTATAATGAGTATATTCGTAAATCTCACAATATTCGTTGAGTTTAATTGATGCAAATGGGAGTTTGACTAAACATTGATATGTGGGCTTTTTGTGAACATAATGTTCTCTAAACCCTTCTCGTTTGATATCTCTTCTCACTGCGAAGTATGCTTTTCCTCCTGGTTTCAATAAATGCGATACTTCCATCAGTACATTTGCCTGTTCCTCGATAAATAAAACATTTAAAACATAAGAGCAAATAATTGTATCGAATTTATCATCAGGATATTCAGGAAAATAATAAGGGTCATATGCTGTAATGTCAAATCTTTTTTGTCGTAATAATTTGACATCATTACCGAAACCACAACCAAAGTCTAATATTTTACCTTGAAGTAGATTTTTATCTAATAAAAATTGCGCGGGAGATGATAGATAAACCCTTTCTATTGCTGTACAGTGACTATATTTATTCTTTTGCTGCTTCATGGAAAGAATAATCTCACGGAGGAGATTTTGCCTGTTTTAATATTGCTACAGCCAGATATTATAACCAAGCATTTGAAATTCGTCCCATTGGTTAGCTAAAGTCGGAAAAATTAAGGTTTTGTCGAATTTATAAACAGCTTCTAAGAGCATGTTTGAAAAGTTTGGGAAGGTATAATTTGTCATTCTGAGTGGAGCTTTGCGGAACGTACTCCGAAACGGAGAAGCAAGCTACGCTTTTAGCGTACTTTCAGAAGCCACTCCGTGTCTACCCGCAGGGTAGAATCTGGAGTTTAGCCCACATGAGATGCTACCCTACCTAGCCCTAAGAGGGCGGCTA
>NZ_NTFS01000134.1 GCF_002289455.1 Brunnivagina elsteri CCALA 953 | reverse complement strand
CTTGAAGTAAATCGCTAAAAGTGCGATCGCTTAATGCATGTCCGTAAAAATCGGCTCGCAAAGTCATTACTAGAGTCAATCCTGGTGCATCTTTGACTGCGGTAAGTAGTAGTTCGAGAAAGTGTTGCCGTTCTGACTCTGGACAAAGGGTATAGAGTTCTTCAAATTGATCGACAATTATTACTAAGCGGGTACGGGGATTTTGTTGAATATGGCGATCGATAACACGATATAGAGCTTGAATATCGTGTTTGAAAGCGATTTCTAAATCAATTTCCCGTAGACGAAGCAGGGAAGACAGGTTTTCTCGTTGTGCTTCCACATTACTCATTGCAGCAGCTAATGCAGTGATGGGATTATTTCCAGGACGAAATGAAACGATTTCCCAATTACAATTGCTATCTTGCCGCAGGGATGGAATTAACCCAGCAAAGACGACACTGGATTTACCGCTTCCACTGGCACCAACTACGGCAACTAATCGTTGTTTTTTGACTGCTGCTACTAAGTCTCGTGTAAATTGTTCTCGTCCAAAAAATAGATGTGCATCTTGTTCACGGAATGCAAATAATCCTCGATAGGGACATGGTGCTATTCCTCCTAAAGTTAACCAGGTTGGTGGTTCGACTGCGGGGTTTTGGCAAATTACGGGCAACCAGGAAGCTCCGGGAAAGTCATTTTCTAAACCTTGTAATTGTCTGCGGGCTTTTTGAACTGCTGAGTATAGGGGTAAATGTTCGATTGCAAATGCTGTTAAAAAGTTGTTGAAGAAGACTTGCGCGACTAGGTTCGGTACGGGTTCGCGCATGACTATTGTGCTGGGAAGTTGTAATTTTGAGAGTGCAAATGCCAATCCCATTCCGTCGCAAGAATTGAAAATTGCTAATTTTAAGCCATTATCAATTGCGGCTTTGAGTCCTTCTTCAAGTTGTTCGATGGTGATGCTATTGTTGGTTTGGTTAGAGTTGATATGTAATCTGCCTGTGGAACCTTCACTGCGACTGTGACCAGCAAAAAAGATTATATCCCAACCCAGGTTATCCCAAAGATGTGTGTTAAGTTCCTGTCGGTTGGGATTTTTTAGGAATATGACTTGAGAATTCAATTGATTATTTAATTGATGATTATTGCATTCATTATTTAACTCATAATTCAATTTTTTCAAACATTGAACTTCAGCTTCTAAATCAATACCTTGACTATCACCAAGAATCGTCAGAATCCGAATAGATTTCCGTTTTTTTGCTTGTAGAGTTGCTTTACGTTGATATTCTGGCTGTGCGATCGCAATTTCGGCTCTACCATAGTCGCAGAAAAAACCGCAGCGATGCCAAGGTAATCTCCGCATTAAGTCATCACTGGTTTCTAAAATGACTCGGATATCTTCGCTCTTGTCTAATGCCGATCGCAATTGCCGACTCAAGGAAGCTAGTTCTGGTGAATTTAGCCAAGCATTCATCGCTGTTTCTAGCTGCTGACATAAATCATCAAAGCTGAACTGGGAGACGTTTGTAACCCCTGCGATCGCAATCTCTAATTCGTCGTCGTCAGGTACATTGCGAATTACTTTGCGGCTACAAAGATTCTCATAAATTATCCGCCAATGCTGGTATAAATCTAATAAGTGCGGTGCTGAAGGTAAACTACCAATAAACTGCTCTGGAAGTGGATGACCTGAAACCCAAAGTTGTGCGCTGACTCTGGGAAATCCTTGCTTCAAGTCACCATGTCCTAAATTAATGACAACAGACTTGCTCATGGGAACTATTTAATATTTTTGCTGATTGTTTCTTGTTGCTACAATTGACTTTCATTATTTTCCGCAATAATCAAGTAATAATTATAGCTAATGTTATGTAAATTAATACTCGCGATCGTCTATTTATCTTTGATACTCCATATTGTAAATATTTGGGTTAACGTATTTTAGTCCCATAAAATTAAGATAAAATTAATACATAAAAATTACTTAACTAATAATTATAATAAGCTATAAATCCTCACAGGAATACATTTTTCAATTCTCTACTTTTGTATACTTTACTTTTAAATGCTTCAGTAGATATTTTATTTAACATTTCTTCAAGTACATATTTACATAGACATATAAAGATGTTTGAGATTTATTCATTACAATAAAATCTGTTATGTAAACATTCTTATGATATATCTTACGTAAGATATATTACAATAAGTATTAGCAATATTACCGTAATTGTAGCGAAATCATATAAGCATTATTTTGTCATCGTCCTATGGGTAGATTAGTTACTTTAAACTTAAGTAGAGGTAATCTTTACGAAGGCTTTCCTGATGTCACGATGCGGTTGGGAGAGCCAAATAGTGCTTATCAAATGAAGTTTTCAGCTAGTTTACCACCTGCACCAGAGATACCGGAAATATATCGAAATTGGCAATCTTTGTATTCGGGTTTGTGTAACCGTTTATGCTTGCGACACGACAATGATGATAGTTTGGAAATTGAAGAAGCTTATATAACTAACATTTCTGAGTTTGATATTAATGACTTATGTCAGCAGTTTTCAAGACACCTAAATATATGGCTGAATTCATCCGAGTTTCGCAAAATTGACCAACAGATACGCACACAACTTAAGCCTGTAGATGAGATTCGGTTTATATTTGAAACCAACGATAAACTTTTGAGAAAATTACCTTGGCATTTGTGGAATTTTTTTGAAGATTACCCGTTTGCAGAAGTGGCATTAAGTGCTTCAGAATATCAGATATCGAATAAAATTGCATTGAATACTAATAATAGTAAAGTCAAAAAAAATAAAGTTTTAGCAATATTTGGTAATAATCAAGGGATAGATATTGGCAAAGACAAATATTTTTTAGAAAAGTTATCGAATCAAGCCGAAATTAAATTTTTAATCGAGCCAAATCTAAGCCTTTTAAACGAGCATCTGTGGCAAGAAGGATGGGATATTCTGTTTTTTGCTGGTCATAGTTCCAACCAGAATCAAGGTAAACTGTACATCAATCAAACAGATACAATAACCATCGAACAATTGAGATATGCAATCCGACAAGCAATTAGTCGCGGGTTGAAACTAGCAATTTTTAACTCTTGTGATGGTTTGGGATTAGCGCAGCAACTCGAAGACTTGCATATTCCCCAAGTTATTGTCATGCGAGAACTAGTTCCCGATGCGATCGCACAAGAATTTCTCAAAAATTTCCTAACTGAATTTTCCCACGGACGCTCCCTATATACATCAGTGCGTTTGGCAAGGGAACGGTTACAAGGATTGGAAAATCAGTATCCTTGCGCGACATGGTTGCCGATAATTTGTCAAAATCCAGCCGAACCACCAATGGAATGGCAGACTGGGGATATGGGGAAAAGGAAAATACATACCCAATTTATACCCGCGAAATCCCCTCAACTTCAAGTTTGGGAACAACCCAATCATAGATTCTTACTACCAAGACTCCGCAAACATCAACGAACAATTCCCATATTGCTGCTGATGAGTTTCTTAATTGCGATCGCGATTATGGGGATGCGTCATTATGGAGGGTTGCAACCTTGGGAATTAAGGAGTTACGACCATTTACAGCGAATCCAGGCAGTTGAAAAACCCGATCCCAGGCTATTACTAATTACCGTAGACGAAGCAGACATTAAATACCAAATTGCCAGGGGAATGGATATGCGTTGGTCACTCTCTGACCAAGCACTATCAGAACTTTTGCAAAAACTTGACAAATACGAACCGGAAATCATTGGTATTGATATTTACCGAGATTTTCCGGTTGATGCTAAGTATCCAAATTTAGTAACTCGCTTCCAACAAGATCGAAGATTAATCGGTGTTTGCAAGATTTCCGCCACCAATGATAGCACAACAGAAGGTACAGCACCACCACCAAATATCCCTAAAGAGGGCTTAGGATTTAGCGATTTTGTTGCCGATGATGATGGTATTCCCCGTCGTCAATTATTGCATACTAGACCCCCAATGGATTCACCTTGTACGGCAAATTTATCATTTGGTTATCAACTTGCAAGGCGTTATTTAAAAGCAAAAGGTTTAAAAGCAGAGATTAATTCCCAAGGTTATTTACAGATAGGAAATCAATTATTTCGGCAGTTGCAATCCCATAGTAGTGGTTATCAGCGAGTTGATGCATCTGGCTATCAAATCCTACTTAAATACCGTCCACTAACATCATTGAGGGAAATTGCCCCACAAGTATCGTTGCGGGATATTCTCAGTAACCAAGTGAAACCAGAATTAATTGATTCTGTCAAAAACCGAGTTGTAATTATCGGAGTGACGGCATCAAGTACAAGCGATCGCTGGCGAACTCCATTTAGTAATATAGTAACCGACAGAGACAAGCAGATACCTGGGGTGTATCTGCAAGCACAAATGGTCAGCCATATTTTGAGTGCTGTTTTGGATCGACGAGCTTTAATTTGGTGGTGGTCAGAGTGGATAGAAGGGTTGTGGGTATTGGCTTGGGCATTACTGGGGGCAGTGCTAGCGTTTTCAATTTCCCGACCTTTGCCTTTAGGATTGGGTGTAGCATTTGGGTTATTCAGTTTGTCTGGTATCTGCTATTTTGTCTTTACCCAAGCCGGATGGATACCCCTTGTACCTGCTGCGATCGCTTTTGTTTTATGTGCAGTCGTAATTAAAAAGTAGGCATGTAGAGACGCGATGTACCAAGTCTCTAGAGGATTTTCAATAGACATCTCCAAAAATTAAATATGCGTTATCTAGAACCCTTGTAGAGACGTAGCACTGCTACGTCTCTACATTCATTATCGGAGATGCCTAATAATTGTGTAAACCTAAGTATCAATTTTCGTGCGATCGCATAAAACTTTAGGTTTCTTCCTATAAATACAAAGAACGACAATAAATTATTTGTCGATTTATGCAAACAATCTGTGAAATTTACTTAGATATGTACAGTGTTTGCTAATCCTGAAAGCTTTTGTCAAAGCCAGGATTAGACGTTTGCTATCAATGATAATAAGAATTTAATTATGATGTTTAAAAATTACCCATGTTGGAAACACTACCGACTAGTTAGTGTAATTACTTTTCTGTGGTTCAGTACTCTATTCCCTTTGTTCTCCGTCAATAATTTTAGTCATATTCTCAGCAATATTATATCTATTCAAATAATTACCGATTCAGAAAACCTTGTCGCTCAGAAATTCCCTGAAAATGGTGATCCAAAAGGTCGTCGTCGCGGTGGTACAAGTCGTCTCTACAGCAGTTCAGTTAATGCATAGATATACTGCAAATTGCTTAAAATTTGACTAAGGTACTTCCAGAAAATAAAATCTCCAAATCATAATATACTTACCAACCCTATCATAAATAAGGGTGGGGAGACCCCACCCCTACAATATTGGAGTATATTAGTCTTCGTAAACTCTGCACTCAGCAGCCTCTGGGTTGTCGTCGCAGTACTGTTCTAAAGAGTTTTTTGGTTTTTGTTGCCGTTGGTGAGAAGCTTCCGCTTGGAGTTCTTCAACTGCATCCCAAGCAGCCGCACATTCGGGAGACTCTGTACCTGTGATACCGCAAACAGCACGGGCTTGTTCGAGTTCGGTTTGGATTTTGTCTTGGATATCGCTCATTCTGATTCCCTAAATAATTATTGATTGTACCAGTATCTAAAAAAATGGAAAATTGCTGTTTAGCTTCATTCACTCCCAATTCTAGCGATTCTAGCAACCTATGTCAGAGACAAGCCAAAGAAGCGTCTACGCGCCGATCTGGTTGTTACAAGTCTACTTCACTACAAATACAATAATTTCAATGCTGAATGGTAAACATAGCTTGTTTTTTATGTTTGTGTTTTTTTTGTGTTTTTTTTGTGTTTTAATTATTTTTACTTATGTGTGCTATAAGAATTACTAGACAAAATGGTTAAAGTGTAGTAGAAGCTATCTTTTCGGGATAAAATATTTATCCAGATGAATTATATTTAGATTAAAATATTAGATTCAAGTACTAGATTCAAAATCATCTCAAAATCTCACGTACCTCAAAACCATAGTATCCTCGCAAGAAGAAAGAGTTGACAAAATATGCCAGACCAAATGCAGTGGGTGAATGCCCTCTCAACCCGTCCTTCTTTGGAAGCAGCTATTACTGAAGTAGTCGATCGCACTACGTCTTTATTAACAAAGCCTGCTGATTTGGGACTGGTGTTTATTTCGTCTGCTTTTGCCAGCGAGTATTCGCGGTTGTTACCGTTATTGGCAGAAAAATTATCCCTACCCGTTTTGGTTGGTTGTAGTGGAGGTGGTGTGGTTGGCACTACTAGTTATGGCGACACTCAAGAACTTGAATCTGAACCCGCATTATGTTTGACTTTAGCCTATTTGCCGGGAGTCAATGTCCAAGCTTTTCATCTTGAAGCTTCCGAGTTACCAGATTTAGATGGTCCCCCCGATGCTTGGGTTGATTTAATTGGGGTTTCACCCAATCTGAATCCACAATTTATCTTGTTTTCCGGTTCTTTTTCCGCAGGTGTTAACGATTTGTTGCAGGGTATTGACTTTGCTTACCCTGGTTCTAAGACTGTGGGAGGACAGGGAAGTGGTAGTCGGTTTGGTAGTCGGATTGGTTTGTTTTGCCACGTTGGTGGAGATTCTGACTTGGATAATCGGGTTTTTGGCGATGGGGTGGTGGGGTTGGCATTGAGTGGCAATATTGTTTTAGATACAATTGTGGCGCAAGGTTGTAGACCAATTGGTAAACCGCTTCAAGTTACTAAAGGTGATCGCAATATTATTATTGAACTTGATGAACAAGTTCCCCTAGCTGTTTTACGGGATACGATCGCGAGTCTCAGTGAAGAAGAGCGAGCATTAGCACAAAATTGGCTGTTTGTTGGGGTTGCAATGGACGAATTTAAACAAGATTTGCAACCAGGGGATTTTTTGATTCGCAGTATTTTAGGAGTCGATCCCGGAGCTGGTGCGATCGCAATTGGTGATAAGGTACGTTCAGGACAACGTTTGCAATTCCACATTCGCGATGCGGAAACATCCACAGAAGACCTAGAATTTTTACTACAACGCTATCAAAGCCAAAATCCTGATACCACCTCGTCGATTGGTGCTTTGATGTTTTCCTGTGTGGGACGTGGTGAAGGTCTTTACGGGAAACCTCATTTCGATTCACAATTATTCCACCGCTATCTCCATCATATTCCCCTGAGTGGCTTTTTCTGCGGTGGTGAAATCGGTCCGGTTGGTAGTGGTACTTTTCTCCATGCTTTTACTTCGGTGTTTGGAATTTTGAAAAGGGGTACAAAATAAATTTTCCTTTCATTAGACATCTCCGGAAAAGACGTAGAGACGTAGCATTGCTACGTCTCTACAAGGGTTCTGGGTAACGCATAATTAAATTCGGTCGATGTCTATGTGTAGGGGCGGGGTTCTCTTGCCCTCATAAGTGGTACGATCGCACTTGCATATGGTGAGGATATTTTAATTTTCTGCAAAACCCTTACGAAAAAAGTACCAAATCACATCATAAAATTGGAACCAACAAGCATTGTCCCAATCCCAACATCAGTAAATATTTCCAGCAATAGGGAATGAGGTATGCGACCATCAAGAATATGTGCTGCTTTCACACCTTGAGCAAGCGATCGCACACAACAATTTACTTTCGGTATCATTCCCCCCGCAACAACCCCTGTAGCAATCAAATCTCGTGTTTCTTGGATATCAAGTTTAGGAATTAGGGTCGAAGGGTCTTTATAATCTTTTAAAATACCTCTGGTATCGGTAAGTAAAATTAGCTTTTCCGCACCCAAAGCAGCAGCTATTTCCCCCGCGATCGTATCAGCATTAATATTATAGGCTTGTCCCGTTTCGTCAGCAGCAACACTAGAAACCACCGGGATATAACCATTTTCCGCCAACATGTTCAAAATACTCACATCAACACTGCTAACATCCCCAACAAAACCGATTCCTTCCTGCCCTTGGGGACGAGCTGTAATCAAGTTACCATCCTTGCCGCACAATCCAACAGCTTTCCCCCCAGCTTGATGAATTAACGAGACAATTTCTTTATTGACGCGACCGACTAACACCATTTCCACCACATCCATTGTTGCAGCATCGGTCACACGCAAACCATTTTTGAACTGCGCTTCAATACCTAGTTTATCCAACCAGCTATTAATTTCTGGTCCTCCACCATGAACGACGATAGGACGTAACCCAACGCAGGAAAGGAAAACAATATCCCGAATCACCGTATCTTTGAGTTTAGAATCCTTCATTGCCGCACCGCCATATTTTACCACCACAGTGCGACCTGCGAACTTTTGAATGTAGGGTAATGCTTCGCTGAGAACACGAACACGGGTTGCTTCAGCTTGTTTGATATATTCTGTATCGTTAACCATAATCAGGAATCTGAGATTGTGGAAAGTATCCTTGACGTAAACTTTGCCACGGGGATTCTCCCCTGTGGCAAGATTTACAATTTAGAGGAGTTTTGCGCTTAAAACAATCTCCCACAGAAAAACTGCAACATTGGATATAATTTGTAAAACAATATTTTTCGACTTAACAAAGAGTGAAATCTGTTATAAAAGTTAATATTCTTTCGTGATACTTCTATCCTGCGGGAAGCGATCGCATTGCAATGTTAAAAGCACAAGATATGTTAGAAGCACAAGAAATTCTGGTAGAACGATATCAACTTCAACGAATTTTGGGTGAAAGTGCCAGTCGTCAAACTTGGTTAGCGCTGGATTTGACGAATCAAGAGCCAGTTGTGGTTAAATTGCTGTTAGCGAGCGATAATTTGCAGTGGGATAATTTGCGGTTGTTTGAGCGGGAAGCGAAAGTACTGCGACAATTAGAGCATTTTTACATACCCCAATATCGCGATAGTTTTGTTCTCGATCGCAATATCGTATCCTTTGCTTTGGTGCAGGAATACATTCCCGCAAAATCCCTCAAAGAAGTGCTAGGAGAGGGAAAAATTTTTAACGAAACCGAAGCCAGAGAAATTGCGATCGCAGTTCTCAAAATCCTCATTTACCTCCACAAACTTAGTCCTCCCGCTTTACATCGAGATATTAAACCCAGCAATTTATTAATTGATTGGTCGAGAAATCAACAACCTCAAATTTACTTAGTTGACTTTGGTGCTGTTCAAGACAAAGCAGCAGCCGAGGGAGCAACTTTTACAGTGGTGGGAACCTATGGATATGCTCCCTTAGAGCAGTTTGGAGGACGAGCGACACCTGCATCTGACCTCTACGCACTGGGAGCCACTTTAGTTAATTTAGTTACGGGGTTTGCACCCGCAGATTTGCCCCAATTCGATTCCAAAATGCAATTTTCCAACCTCGTTCAACTCAATCCAGGGTTTGTGAGGTGGTTGCAGAAAATGACCGAACCTAATTTAGAATATCGCTTTGAAAGTGCGATCGCAGCTTTGGAAGCTTTGGAAATAAATCAGTTTGCAATTACTGCAACTAGTGCAGATAAAGATATTCCCAATACTTCCATATCGGTAAGCAAATCACCAGATAAATTAGTAGTTCATATCCCTGGAAACAAAAATATCTTAGGATTGACAATTGGAAGTATTGGATTAATTCTCTGGGTATGTTTTTGGCTTCCGACTCTGGGCATGAATTTTACTTTCAACTCCCGTTTTATCTGGCTTTTAACGTGGTTAATATTAGGGTTTGTATTCACAGCTTGGTGGACATTACCTAGCAATGTGGAAAGTTATATTTGTTTGGATAATCGCAATTTTGAAATTAAATGGAAATTATTTGGATTCACTCTAAGAACCCAGCGTGGTAGTGTGTCAGATATTGATAAGGTATATAGTTCTAAAACTGGTAATTCAGATATGAAAAAATTGTATGAGGTAGTTTTATCTTTGGGAGTCAATGAATACTATTTTAGTCGTATTAAAGGTAATCTTAGCTCAGAGGAAAGTCGTTACATTGCTTCAAAAATTAGAGATTGGTTAGGGATTTAGGTTATTTTTGAATTTTTCAGTTATTTTTTAAAATACTCTAGAAACCGGGTTTATCCCACCATCGAATGCTTGATATAACGAAGAATCATTCAGATATTCGCGTTTAGGGAGAAATTGGGTTTATGGGTTATTGCATCGGAGAGAAACCCAATTTCCTGAGTTTTTCTGACTGCGATAAGCTTGACTTTCAAGACAGTCGCTACAAAACTACTTTTTAAATTAATTGTCTAATTTTTGAAACGAGCAACTGGAGGATAAAATGTTAGAACTAGGGCAAATACTAGGAAATCGCTACAAATTAGAAAAAAAATTAGGACAAGATACCAGTCGTCAAACCTGGTTAGCAACATCATTAGATTCACAATCGCAAACAGAAAAAACAGAACAAGTGGTTCTCAAATTACTAACCCTCAGTCCACAAATTCAGTGGGATGAACAAAAATTATTTGAAAGGGAAGCTCAAGTTTTAAAAAATCTCAACCATCCTCGTATTCCCAAATACCGTGATTATTTTATTCTTGAAGATTTACCAGGTTCAAAATTTCCTTGGTTTGTATTAGTCCAAAACTATATTCCTGGTATATCGCTCCAAGAAGCACTCAATCAAGGACAGCGTTTTGCGGAATCCCAAGTAGAAAAAATTGCCATTGAGATATTAAGTATTCTAGTTTATTTACACGAACTCAATCCACCCCTATTACATCGCGATATTAAACCGAGTAATTTGATTTTGGGAGCAGATGAACGGGTTTATTTAGTTGATTTTGGTGCTGTGCAAGATAAAGCTGTCGCCGAAGGTGTTACTTTTACAGTAGTAGGAACTTACGGTTATGTACCAATGGAACAATTTGCTGGACGTGCTGAACCTGCATCAGATTTATATGCATTAGGTGCGACATTAATCCATTTACTAACAGGAACAAATCCGGCTGATTTACCCTATGAAAATTCTCGCATAAAATTTACAAATCTAGTTAGTATTGATTTGGGATTAGTGAATTGGATTAGTAAGCTTACCGAACCAAATATTCGCGATCGCATTCCCACAGCCAAGGAAGCAATTACAGCACTCGAAAACAAACACAACCTCAGTTCTCCCGTTATTAACCATAAACCAACGGGTAGTAAAATTCAACTGCAACAATCAGCTAATTGCCTAGAAATTAAGCTTCCCAAACGGGGAGGTAAATCATTACGAGCTTTTTATTTAATTGGTTTATTTACACCTTTTATCTGGCAAATTGTCCAGATGAGTAGTTGGTCATTAGGTTCTCATACCACTCTATTTTGGTTCTATTTAATCATTATTTTACTATCTATTTTCACAATTATTCCGACAACTCTATTACCAGTATTTGGACATACAGATTTATATTTTGAGCGGGATAAATTTGAAATTCAATGGAAAATATTTGGATTTTGTTACAAGCGATCGCACGGGAAAACCCAATTAATTGAAAAGATTTATCAAGAGAAAACAAAAAAACCTTTAGCTCCAATGGGTATAACTATCGAATTAGTTGGAGGTAAAAAATTTACAACTACTCCCCTAGCTATAGTCGAACGTCATTGGTTGCTAGATGAAATTGCCGATTGGTTGAAATTTTAAATATTTTAATTTAGCTAATTTTGCGAGTTATCTTGTTTCAAAACGCTAGGAATTGCATCCATAATTCGCTGTGCAATACTTTCAGGGGTTTCATCTTCACTAATCGTTATATGTAAATCAGCTTGAGAATAAAGTGGTATGCGTTGTTCCAAGAGCGATCGCAATTTTTCTTGTGGGTTAGCATCCTGCAATAATGGTCTAGTAGTATCTTCAGCTAAACGACTGCAAAGTAAATCTACAGGAACATCCAACCAAACCACCAACCCGTGACGCAGATAACCCCAATTCTCCCGACGCATGATGATACCTCCACCAGTTGCGATCGCAAGTTTTGTATAAGCACAAATTTGTCCTAAAATATCGCTTTCAACCTGTCGAAATTCGGCTTCCCCAACAGATACAAATATCTCATTAATACTTTTACCCGCAGCCTTGGTAATCACCTCATCAGTATCCAAAAAGCCGTACTGTAGATGTTGCGCTACTAAACGTCCCACAGTCGTTTTCCCAGCACCCATCATCCCGATTAAGTATACATTTATACCCTGTAATATATCGTTCATTGGTTAATAGTTAGTAGTTGAAAATTGGGAATTGCCCATACCCAAATACAAAACCCTCTTCTTAGCGTCTTAGCGCGACACAAATCTATATTTAACTGCCTTAACCATTACATTTCCGCATTCAACCTCAATTCACGAATATAATTCTTCAAATGGGTTTCAAAAATAGTATGGTTAATCAACAGCGACGATGTATGTGTACCAGCCAAAAGCATATTCTCCTCAATCAAACGCTCCACTATATATTCCATTAAAACAGGAGTTTGAGCAAAACTATTTCCTTGACGTTCAATCAGCGATCGCCTTTGTAATAACTCAATCGTTTCCAAAATTAATCTCTGGGAAACTCTAGGCACAATATCCCTCTGTAACTTCCGCAGAGACAAAAAATCTGGATTCAACGCTAACAAATACATTACCTGCTTTTCTAACTGCGATAAACGCTGAAATTGTTTGTCTAAAACGACACGAATTTCACCAAAAACCACCGTACCCTGCTCGATAAATTCGTATATACTACCTCCAAACAACTCCTGAATGGCTGTCCCTACCAACTTTAAAAATAACGGATTTCCTGCATACCAATCAACCAAAAGTCTTGATTCTTCATCTTTGATATTGCTAAATCCCTTAGCTTTGAGAACTTCTGAACCATGAACATAGCTCAATCCCGTCAATTTTAAAGCGCGTACTGGTAAAGACTCACCAGAAAGAGCTGCGATCGCTTGTGGCTTCTCTCTACTTGTAACTAACACACAACTTTGATGTAGTGACTCCCCCAAACGTCTAATCAATTCACCATAACCCTCATAACCGGGGAGATAATTGATTTGTGGGAGAACATGACCCATTATCTCATTCGATGATGAATCGCTAGCTAAAATAGCATCAACAGCATCCAGAACAATTAAACAACGGGAAGAACGCATATACTCAACTAGTTGAGAAATACTTCCCTCCACAGTATCTGCAATCTCAATATCTGGATGTCCAGATAAAAATTTAATTAATTGATTAACCAGAACCTCTAATGATGGCGCTAACTGTAAAGAACGCCAAATGATAAAATCGAATTCTCCATGAATTTGCTGCGCTAACTTCACAGAAAGGGCTGTTTTACCAATTCCAGCCATTCCCAAAAGCACTACTAAGCGACAACGCTCTTGAATAATCCAATCTTGAATTTGTGCGACTTCATTTTCCCTACCGTAAAACGTAGAGACATCAATTGCTTCCCCCCAATCTTGTTGCTGGGCTATTTGCATAGTTACTAATTCCGCAGCTTCTTTTTCGTCTTTCGAGTATATTAATGTACTAGAGCGTAAGTCCACTACAGTGACTAATTCACCAGTTGTGATTACTGAATTATTTGTTACTTCGATTTGTAGACAATTTTTTTTATAACCAGCTTTCTCTAATAAATGGGTGACACGACTCCAGTTTTTGACTTTAATACTAGTACCAGCTTCGATACTTAGCATCTCTTCTATATATTTATATAATCCATTTGATAAATAAACCCTAACTGTACTGCTACTTTTACTTTTATAAACAGCACTTGCTATTTCAGCTGGACTAAAACCGCAAAGTAACCCACGTAAAAACTTTTTTTCAACAGGTGTTAGTGCTTTCCTTTTTGCAGAAGCTAAATCAACATATAACTTTTCTAATTCCCAGCTATTCTTTGCTTCTACAAATTCTTCTTCCACTATATGCGGTTCGCTGACAGTCATTATTTTTGTTATTTTCTCCTTATTTAGGTAACATATTAACTATTTTCCTATGAAGTCAGAATAAATCAAAAATAAAACTCTAACGAATTTAATAACATTCGTTAGGTGACTTAGTAATTCTGACTTCGGTATCTTAAGACTTAACGGAACTTTAAAATAGTTTGGTTAAAACTTTATTGAATCTATACCTGGAAGTGAAAAGAGAAGAAACAATTATCTGGAGGATTGAATGATTGTATTTTGGCATAATCAATGTTCCCATGAGAACACTAGTGATACCGCAATAATTCCTATAAAACCAGACTCAGGCAACAAAAATCAATAAGTAACCGATATTCAGGTATTAAACATGACAAAACTGGCAGAATTTTCCAAAAAAAGCTTTGTCATTCTTTGCGGTTGAACGATTAAATTCACTGCATATCTAATCTGAGTAGTCCGAATAAATAAGTGTGGTATGAATTGAGGTTCCAACTATGACTCGGATTCGTGATGTTGTTCAAGAAGCATTAACGACTGGTTATTTAACCCTTGATGCTGAAAACAAACTTCGACGACTATTAACCACTCGCTACGATATCGAAGACTTGAATGCGTTTATGAAGCTACAAGAAGCGGCAATGATGGGTGAAGTTAAACAAGAAGCCCGTGAACGTTGTGGGATTAAGTAGAATCACTTCTGGAGATGGAAAATCGCTTTATTTACGGGATTTGCGCGACTTCGAGCCAAAATCCTCATCTTCATCCTCTTCAAAAAAGCTCCAATCATCATCTCCACTTTGATTATTCGCTGTGGATGTGGATGGGGAACTGGTAGAAGGTTGAGGTGAGGTTGAGTCTGCTTGATATGGAGGAACGATAACTCGATAGTCAGCATCGTAAACCGATTCCGTTTTTCCAACTCCAGAATTTTTGGGTTCGCGGTAACTAATTGAATAGGAGGAACCTGATTTATCGCTGCGAATGGGTTGTTGTTCGCGATCGCGTAGCGGTTCTCCCAGAACATCGTAATTTCGGGAATTGCCGCTAACTGGCTTATCTCTAGGCTCTTCTTGAGGACGGTAATTTGAAGAAGGCTTTTGTTCAAAGTCCCAATCTTCGCTAGCTTCGATATCCCAATCATCCTCAGCATTGCTTTTATATTCGCTCTTCTGCTTCGATTCTGGACTACTTGTTGAGCGAAATGTAGTTTCTGCTGGTTGACGAGATGAGGAACTGCTAGAAGACGAAGAAACTGTGGATTGGGAACGGGTTTGTTTGCTCGAACCTTGGAAATAATTGCCTAGTTCGTGCAAACTGCTCACCAACAGTTCGGTGATGCCACCTGCAACAATACTTAACAAAATCCACATCGCTAATGGTAGGGGTTGCGATCGCACTCCCAAAATCACTAACGGTAAAGCTGGGGAGGAATTTTGCACTAACAGTAGTGTTAGTCCTCCCAGCACCCCAACTAGTAAAATTAAACGAATTACAGCCATAGAAGTTTAAATAAGGTTAAATGG
>NZ_NTFS01000133.1 GCF_002289455.1 Brunnivagina elsteri CCALA 953 | reverse complement strand
TTATAATTATGATGTTATTCATAGTATTTTGTCTATATCAATCAAATTTAATTGATGAATCTAAGTTATAGGTTGTTTATAAATAAAATCATTTGATTTTGTAGCTTGCTAACAAAGAGAAACTGCTTGCACGTCTTGGAACGTACTCTGAAGAAGGGAAGGAAGCTACAACATGACAAAAATAGACAAATTGAGGTTTGATATTTTTGGTCAATCGTAATTTAATTTTCAAACACAAAATCATTCTAGAGACGCGAGTAAATAGCGCCTCTACAAAGGATATGTTTAAGAATTATATAGAGTCAAAAATTAACTTGGTTTTCGGATTGGGAAAGCAGCAGGGCTAACGGCAATTTGGACAGCTTGACCGCTACGCTGGACTTGCAATTGTAATGGGATTCCTATCTTACTACCTTCTACAAGTTTTTGCACGTCTTCAATTTTATTAACAGGCTGGCTGCTGATACTCTGAATAATATCACCAGGCTTGAGTCCAGCAGTAGCCGCAGGAGAACGGCGAACAACATCGATTAATAAAACCCCTTTATCGGTGGCTAAATTAACACCCAACCTGGTTTGAACGCGATCGCGAATTTCTGGTGTCAGCGTCACCATTTGGATACCCAAATAGGGATGATCGACTTTACCTTTAGCAATAAGTTCTTGGGCAATGCGTTGTGCCGTATTGATGGGTATGGCAAATCCTAAACCTTGGGCACCTTTAATAATTGCCGTATTCATACCAATTACTTCACCACGGGCATTAAGTAATGGTCCACCCGAATTCCCAGGGTTAATTGCCGCATCGGTTTGGATGTAATCAACACGCTTATCGGTTGCGCCAATATCGATACTAGAACGCCCTGTAGCGCTAAGTATCCCCGATGTCACCGTATTATTTAAACCCAAGGGATTACCAATGGCAATGACCGCTTCTCCGGGCTGTAGTGTCTCAGAATTGCCTAATGCCACAGTCGGGAGATTAGTGGTATCAATTTGGATCACAGCAACATCTGTTACTTGGTCTTCACCCATCACCTTACCTTTAATGGTGCGTCCGTCTTTGAGGGTGACTGTTACCGAGTCAGCACCATCAACAACGTGGGAATTTGTTAAAATTTGACCATTAGAATTAATAATAAACCCCGAACCGCTACCACGCTCCACACGTTGACGAGGTTCCGATGTGCGATCGCCAAAAAATCTGCGAAGAAGTGGATCGTCAGATTCATCTGGTGATTGAGAAATAGTACGTGATGAGTCGATGCGAACCACCGCAGGACCAACTTTCTGGACAACACCAACAACAAAATTGGGGTCCCCTCCCGATGTAGAAATTATTGCTGGAGGTGCGGTTATTTGGGGGTTTACAGCTTGCGGTTGGGTTCTTGTCACTGGAGCATTTGATTTGTTCGTATTCAAACTATTGGCGAGTTGTTGGCAGCCACTTAAGGAAGCCAAAGCTACAGCACTAAGCAATATCAGCCTGATTTTGTGGCTAATTTGTTTAAATAAAGCAATTGTATAAATATGTTTCCGTGTAGTGTTACATTCTGCTGATTTCATATAACCTCTCGGTAAGTGCCAACTTGTATTTACTTCTGCGTGGGATTTACTAGTGGTAGGATATTGCCTACAGTAGGAGACTCCTGTGAAAGATTACAACCTAAAAACAGGTTTTGGTCTAGATCGTAGTTTGCTTTTATCAAGCAATTATTATTGATTAATTTTGGATTCCTGTATGGGTAAATAATCATACTGATGTACGCATATAGTTTGCTTCTCGGCATTAGAATGCGATCGCTTACCCTGATGACTCCTTTTTTATTTTCTATTTTGACAATTAGCAGCAAAGGTAGTAAACATGGAAATCCCCATAGATAGACTGTGGAGCCAAGTACTAGAGCGCTTGCAGCTAGAATTATCCCGTCCTACCTTTGAAACTTGGATTAAAACCGCAAGTGCCGAACGGTTGGAAGATAACTGTCTAGTAATCCGTACACCCAATCCGTTTGCCCGGAATTGGCTGCAAAAGCATTACATTAGGACAATTGCCAATGTCGTTCAAGATATCGCAGGTCATCCTCTGGAAATTTACATCACTGTTAAAGGAGGTGACGAAGATTCTGAGTTAGAAGAGCAACAAGCAGCTTGGGAATTAGAAGTTCCAACTCCTGTAACTGAATTTATTCCGAAGAATAGCCCAAAAGCTACCCAAAAAACTAACGATTTAAATCCAAAGTATGTATTTTCCCGTTTTGTTGTTGGTGTAAATAGTCGCATGGCTCACGCAGCCTCCCTCGCTGTGGCTGAATCCCCTGGACGGGAGTTCAATCCTTTGTTTTTGTGCGGAGGTGTGGGTTTGGGGAAAACCCATCTAATGCAAGCAATTGGCAATTATCGTTTGGATATCAATCCTAATTCCAAGATTTTCTATGTTTCCACTGAGAAATTTATCAACGATTTCATCACAGCGATTAGTAAAGGTATGCAAAATTTTCGGGAGCATTACCGCACTGCTGATGTACTTTTGGTTGATGATATTCAGTTTATTGAGGGGAAAGAAGGTTTTCAGGAGGAATTCTTTCACACATTTAATACTTTGCATGAAGCAGGGAAACAGGTTGTAATTGCCTCCGATCGTCCACCAAAGCAAATTCCCCAACTCCAAGAAAGATTGTGTTCGCGTTTTTCGATGGGGTTAATTGCTGATATCCAAACACCGGATTTAGAAACGCGGATGGCAATTTTACAGAAGAAAGCCGAGTATGAAAATATCCGCTTGCCCAGGGATGTGATTGAGTATATTGCATCCAACTATACTTCAAATATTCGCGAACTTGAAGGGGCATTGATTCGAGCTTTAGCCTATATTTCGATTTGGGGTTTGTCGATGACTGTAGAAAATATTACACCAGTTTTAGAGCCTCCGATTGAGAAAATTGCCGCAACCCCCGAAGCAATTATGACAATTGTTGCTGATGCTTTCAAAGTCTCTCACGAAGAGATGAAGAGTGCTTCGCGACGTAAGGAAATTAGCTGGGCAAGGCAAATTGGGATGTATTTAATGCGGCAATACACTGACTTGAGTTTGCCTAGAATTGGCGAAGAATTTGGCGGCAAAGACCATACCACTGTTATCTACAGTTGCGATAAAATTACTCAACTCCGTGAAACCGACAAAGAAGTAGCAAAAACATTACAACAATTGTGCGATCGCATTCAAATTAACACCCGTAAACGTAATTCATAATTCCAACTCCTAACTCCTTAATTTTTCCTTAACATAAATCTTACCTGTGGAAAAATCAGAAATTACTGTGGAAAACTCGCGACAAAATTGTGGAAAACTTGATAAGAACCGTGGGATAATCAATCAATAAGTATATTTACTCTGTGGAAAATTACCCCAGTTTTTCCACAGGTTTTCCACAGTTAACGATTTAATTGTAATTTAGTTAACAAGGTTTACTCAGTTCGATGATAGTTTTCCACAATTTCCACAATGTTTATTAGAAAAAGGGACATAGAAAACAAAAGAATAAAAAAGTTGTATATTGAAGTGCCCAATACTTAACTTCCAATGTACCATGCCCCATGCCGATATACCCAATGTCCAATTTATTCCCAAATATTGACTAAGTAATAATTATGAAAATAGTTTGTACCCAAAGTGACCTTAATACCAATCTTTCTTTTACAAGTCGTGCAGTTCCCTCACGTCCAACACATCCAGTATTAGCGAATGTTTTGCTAGTTGCTGATGCTGATAGCAATCAGGTTAGTTTAACAGCCTTTGACTTGAGTTTGGGTATTCGCACTAGCTTCAACGCTGAAGTTTTGCAAAGTGGAATCATTGCCTTGCCAGCTAAATTGCTCAACGATATTACCTCACGTTTGCCAGAAGGGGAAATTACCCTAGAGGATGAATCTACCGCAGCAAATGAAACCGGAGAAGGGATAGTTGTCACTCTGACACCAGCAAGTGGACAATATAAGGTGCGGGCAATGGGAGGTGAAGAGTTTCCTGAATTGCCAGTAATCGCAGACAATCAGCCAATTAAGTTGACAGCAGCAACACTCATCGAAGGATTGCGAGGTACATTATTTGCTACCAGTGGGGATGAAACCAAACAAGTGCTGACGGGAGTACATTTAAAACTTTTGCCTGACACTTTAGAGTTTGCAGCTACAGATGGACACCGTTTAGCAGTTGTGGAAACAGATAATCATAATATCGAAACAGGTACAGAAGAGCAATTAGAGGTGACAGTACCAGCGAGAGCATTACGGGAACTCGAACGGATGTTAGCCCATAGCGCGGATACAGAAGAAGCGATCTCACTATATTTAGATCAAGGGCAAGTTGTATTCGAGTGGAAAAACCAGCGTTTAACTAGTCGTACTCTCGATGGGCAATATCCCGCTTATCGTCAGTTGATACCCCGACAATTTCAGCGTGAGTTAACGTTAGATAGAAAGCAATTTTTGAGTACGATGGAGAGAATTGCTGTTTTAGCTGACCAAAAAAATAATATTGTCAAAGTTAGTATTGATAGCGAAGCGCAAGAAATTACTTTATCCGTGGAAGCGCAAGATATCGGTAGTGCAGTTGAATCAATGCCAGCGCAAATATCGGGAGAAAATATCGATATTGCTTTTAATGTCAAATATTTGATGGAAGGTTTAAAGGCATTACCAGCATCAGAGATTTTAATGCAATTAAATTCTAATTTAACTCCAGTTATTTTTACCCCACTTGGTGGAGTTAAGATGACATATTTAGCAATGCCAGTGCAATTGAGAAGTTAACTTTTATGGTTCTTCATTACTTGTTATGCTAAAAACGCTGATACAATAGCTCAAATTCTTTACTGGGTAATAAAGATAACTTTTAAACTTGGATTTTGAGCCTTTGGAATCAAATCAAGGATAAAAATCCCCAAGAGTCTTGCTATTAAAGGCAAATTATGAATTCTTGTTTAAATTTCAGCATAACATCTACGGAAGAGCCACTTTTATTGGGGATTGGAAATTGGGAATTGGGAATTAGACATTGGTAAACTCTCAACTCCTAACTCCTAACTCCTAAATTCTAACTTCTAAATTCTAAATTCTAACTTCTAAATTCTAACTTCTAACTCTTAATACCAATTCTATGTGAAGCTGCATAGAAACAATCCTTATATATCAGGGCTTGGGTTCAATTAATTATGTGTAGCTTCATACTAAAATCGTATAACTCCTAACTACTAACTACTTTTAATGGTATCTCAATCAAAAATTCCGTACCTTCACCTTTTTGAGAAAAACATTTAAAAATACCACCATGTTTATCAACTACTATTTGATAGCTAATCGACAAACCTAAACCAGTACCTTTTCCAACTTCTTTTGTAGTAAAAAATGGGTTAAAAATATCATTGATAATTTTTTCTGGTATTCCCAAACCATTATCAAAAATACGAATTGCAACACTAGGCTTTTGATTGGGTAATTGACTGAGACTGGTTTGAATACTAATTTGACTAATATGTGATTCTGAATCTTTTTGATTGCGTTCTTCTACAGCATCAATTGCATTACTTAGCACATTCATAAACACCTGATTTAATTGTCCTGCATAGCATTCAACTTCTGGTAAATCATCATATTCTTTAATTATTTGAATAGCTGGACTTTCAGGCTTTGCTTTTAAACGATATTGTAAAATAACTAGTGAACTTTCAATCCCATCATGGATATTTACAGGTTTAATTTCTGCTTGGTCAAGTCTGGAAAAATTACGCAAAGATAAAACTATCTGACGAATACGTTCAGTTCCTACTTTCACAGAAGAAAGCATGTTTGGTAAATCTTCAATCAGAAAATCTAAATCAATTTCCTCAGCATGTTCAATAATTTCTGGCACAGGATTTAGACTATTTTGCCGATACAAATCTAAGAGACTAAGTAAGTCTTCTGAATATTGGCTGATATGCTTAATATTGCCATAGATAAAATTCACAGGATTGTTTATTTCATGGGCTATACCAGCAACTAATTGACCTAAACTTGACATTTTCTCAGCTTGAACTAGCTGAGTTTGTGTTTGCTTTAACTCTTGTAATGCTTTCGATATTGTTTCAGTTTGATGTTGAGTTTGTGCCAGTAAATCAGCTTGTTCAATTGCCACAGATAATTGTGCTGCAATTTGAGTTACAAACTGGATATCCGAAGTTTGCCAATCACGAGGTTGAGTACATTGATGAATACATAACAAACCCCAAAGTGCATCACCTTTCAAAATCGGAGCAACTAATGTTGCTTGAATTTCAAATTGTGACAAGACATCAATAAAACATTGTTCTAAACCAGCTTCATAAATGTTAGGAATTATATTTATTCTTCCATGTCGATATTTAGTTGCGTAGATTTCTCCAAAGCAATGATCGTTAACTTTAATTGCTAATGCTGAAGGTATTCCTACTGCTACATCTTCAGCGACAAATTCCCCTTCATTATATTGTGATTCTGGGTAAAAATAATACACACCAACGCGATCGGCTTTGAGCGCACGACGTACTTCTGCTGACATTGTGCTAAAAATTATCTCAATATCCAGTGACTTCCGCATTTTGGTGACAACATCAAACAAAATTTGCTGTTGTTCGGTGACTTGTTGTAACGATTCAGTACGCTGCATGACTTGGATTTCTAATTGAGTATTTGCAGCATGTATTTGTCGATATAAATTATGTTCGTGAATTGCTGTTGCAAATTGACTTGCTAATTCCTGTGCTAGTTCTGTTTCTTCGTCTGTCCAATTGCGAATGTGAGCTTGTTTTGACTCTTTCCATACCTGAAAAGATTGACGAGGATATAACTGTCTGACATCAGCATCAAATTGTCCAGCCCAAAGCTTTTCAATATCTTGAGTATCGCGAAAAATGCTGATATATCCTAATAATTCTTGTCTATATGAAAGTGTTACAAATAAAATGCCACGAATTGATGTTGGTTGAAATGCAACTTGTAAAGTTCCTAATTCAGAAGTTTGATAAATATCTGAAATTGCCCAAACTTTAAGCTCGTTATTTTGATGTTTGTTATTTTGATTATTTTGACTTGTTTGATAGTACTCTTCCCAAACAGCATACTGTTCCATCAAGCTGTATTTTGCTGTCTCTGGGATGATGGGTTGTTTCCCACAAGTATAAACTTTGAGATATTCGCTATTAATTTTCAGACATTCTGCAAAAGCTTCAGGGATATTTATGTCTTCATTCTTGAGGCAAAGTCTACCCCCAGAACCACCAAAAGCTTTTACAGTCTCTTCTAAAACTACCTGTAATTCTAAATCCGGTAATAAACGTAATAAATTACCAATCTGATTGATAACAGTCTCCCGTTGCGACTGCTCACGTGCTTTCATCAATATAGTATTTTGCGCGATCGCAATTGAAAGTAAATCAACTACCATTTGTATGGCTTCGATTTCATCCTCTGAAACCTCTCTGGCTTCGGCATTATGCGCTACCAGTAATCCCTACAATTCATCATGGTACATTATCGGCATTACCAAGGATAACTTCACCCCCATCGCTGTCAAATATTCGATATGACAAGGATCGACAGGACGGTTAAACAAATCTGTTATAATGTGTTCTGTCTCACCATTACGAATCTGATGAAAACAACTTTTACTAATTTGCCGAGTCTCAACATTAACAATCGAACAAACCCTAGACTTAATAAATAATTCACGGGCATAATCGGGAATATCATCTGCTGGGAAATTCAAACCCATTAATGACGGCAATTTGTTCTCTTCTCGCGATTCGGCAATAACTTGACCGCTACCATCCTCATGAAATTTATAAATCATTACTCGGTCTACACTCGTAAACTTTCGTAACTCTGATGATGTGGTGTTAAGAATATCTTCTAACTCTAATAATCGTCGAATGCGATCGCTAATACGATGTAACAAAGTTCTCCCTTCGAGACTGACATTTAAATTTCGTCTATTCAGAATAGTCATTATTTATACTAGATTTTTAATATTTACGTAACGGGATTGAATTTACATGAGGATATTTTGCATTTTCTGATTATTTGAATGCATTTGTCTTCCGTGTAAATACTGCCATTAAAAAATAATGAATATTTACAGTATTAGCTCAAATTGTAGTTATATCTTGTATTTCGTATATGCTCATGCATATAAAAATGCATGAGCATAGCACTACCATACCCATGCACTTAAATTTTTCTTCAATCATCAAAAAATATTAACTGCGAACCCCATCTGTAAAACGAATTTTCAGATAATCATCTTCCATTTTTGCACCAGCAGGTTGCAGCGCAGCCAAAGCTTGCGGTAAGACTAAATTGCGACGATGATTACCAATACGAATATTTAATTCATCACCATTTTTACTCAACTGCACTTGATTTTTAGGAATGCCAGGTAAATACAATTCCAAACTGTATTGATTTTGTTCTTGAACTATGCGAATCGTATTTTCTTTATAATAAACCTGAGTCGGGTCTTCATCTTGATAAAGGGTATTTTTGAGTCTTTCCAATGCTTCCATTCCACACATTTCTTCAGAGAAAAGTGGTACTTCTTTAACAGGTAAAGGATGAAAATTATCGTGAATTTCCTGGCGATATTCCTTCTGATTCTCCTTCCAACGTTTGAAAAATGGGTCTTGTACCTCATCGGGAATAATCCGATTTGCAACCACCATATCAGTTGCGACATTATACAAACTCAAATACGCATGAGCGCGAAGTGATTCTTTAATCACCATTTTTTCTGGATTAGTAACTAATCGTACAGAAGTTTGAGTATTATCGGTTAATACCTTTTCTAAAGCCTCAATTTGTTCGTAAAATTCATAAGGTGCATCCATCACCTCTTTATCGGGTAACGAAAAACCCGCAAGTGGTTTAAATATTGGTTCAACAAAAGGACGTAGCGCAACCGAAATATTTTGGAATGGTTTGTAGAAACGACGCATATACCAACCACCAACTTCTGGTAAACTCAACAACCGTAAAGCCGTACCAGTTGGTGCCGAATCAATAATTAATACATCATACTCACCTTCATCATAGTGACGCTTCATCCTGACCAAACCAAAAATCTCATCCATACCTGGTAAAATGGCTAATTCTTCGGCTTGTACTCCATCTAAGCCGCGTGCCTGTAATACTTGAGTTATGTAGCGTTTTACACTTCCCCAGTTCCCCTCTAATTCCATGAGGGCATCAAGTTCCGCACCCCACAAATTTGCGCGAATTTCCCTTGCTTCGTGTCCCAATTCCATGTCAAAGCTATCTGCAAGGGAATGGGCAGGATCTGTACTCAAAACCAATGTGCGATAGCCTAATTCAGCACAACGAAGTCCAGTAGCAGCAGCAACAGATGTTTTACCTACGCCGCCTTTCCCTGTCATTAAAATTACACGCATGGATGATTTTCCCCTGCTTAAGCTTGATTTATATTTATTTACATTATCAACTGTTTTTGGAGATTGTAGTATGGTTATTGGTTATTAGGTGACACCAAGAAATAAATTGTCCCCAATTGTAGGGGTGGGGTCTCCCCGCCCTTAAAATTATTAGTAAGATTGATAGTTCCTAAATTGGAATATTGTATTTTCTAGAAATCCCTCATCTGATGCTTATTGGTTAATTATTAGAATTTTGAGAGATGAAGAGAATATAGTGCTTCTTTTTTGGACACAACATAAATAAGGGCAAATAAATCAATGAGGGCAAACAACCGTTTGCTCCTACAGGATTGGTAAAAAAAAATGCATTTTGCTGAACTGATAAATGTTATATTCTCTAGTTACTATTTCCTGCCCACTATTAACTATTATTAAAATTAAAATTCTGTTTTACAACATCCAAAGGTGGAGTATGCCAGTAATCGATGTGAGAGCAAATTAAATTGTCTGTATCTAGGCTTAATTCACTCCATCCAGAGATTGAGATTTTCGGTTTCCAAGGTAAAGGACTATTCCAATTTAAAGTCCACTCAGTTTTAATATTATTTCCATCTTGCTTAATATCATGCACATCCATTTTGCAATTGATAAACCAAGTTTGGATAAAATTAATCATTTTTTTGTAACGTTCTACCCCAGTAAACTTATTTAATGGGTCTTGAAAATAAACATTTGCTGCGTAGATAGAATAAGTTTGATTTTTTGGGAATCGTTGATAATCTTCTTTGAGAATTTCAATAATATTCATAACTCCTAATTCCTAATTCCTAATTCCTAATTCCCTTAGACGCGATATATCGCGTCTCTACATTCCTGATTACTAACTTATAAATTTTCCTCTTCTTTATTCCAAAGACGTTCGAGTTGATATCTCCATGTATCAAGAGTTTTTTGACGTGCTTCGGCAGATTGTTCAATTTCTCCCATTAAACCTTCAGCATAAAAGCGGTCGAGGTTTTGCATTGTTGCAGCAAGCGATTTACCTTGCTGTTTAGCTGCTGTCACAATCAGACGAATACGACTTTCGACTAAATTGTTGAAAACATCATTTAAACCGACTTCATGGAGAGAACTTAATTGTGCGATCGCATCTTCAAAGTCATCAACTGTTAGACTATTAGAACTGTGTTGAAATACTCCCCAAACTACATTTTGATGCAAAGAATAACGACAAGATTGTGTAGTATCAAAGTTAGATTCTAATAACTGTTCAAAAAAGGGTTGCGCTTCTTGAATCGGCATAATTGGTAATAATATTCGTAACCAACCACCATCATCCGAAAGTAGTATGAGTAAACGAAAATTCTCCGTTTCAACTTGCCAAGAGCCAGAGGCAATATTATTTACATCTGTAGCACCAAATAAATCCGTTAGTATACTCTCAATCTCAGTAGGTTTCATAATATACGGTTGTTATCAATAAACTCTAGCGTACCGCAATTAGGGGACTTTAAATTTTAGATTTTGCGAAAAGTCGTAATCTGGCTTTCCCTTCTTATTAATTATTAACTACCTTTTTTATAAATCAAAAATACCGAACCAATTGCTCCCGGATTCTGCACGTAGGTTTTATTATTGTAATGTAACCCCGGTGACATTCCACCATCAAATAACATTGCATCTTGAATTTTCCCTAAACAATTATTACGAGCAATTCCTTCTAAAACATCATCAAATATATCTGGTAATAATTCCCGATTATTCTCAGATATGCTAATTTCAGAATCAGCTTTTGTATCATTTACCAATAAAATCACATATCCACTAGTCGTTACAGCAACCATTGAACGATTCGTTGCTTGTTTACAAGCAAACTCACCTAAATCATCGCAAATGTCTTTGAAAATTCCATTTTTATAAAATCGACCATTTCCACCAACAAGATTATAATTTAAAATATCTTTTTTCCTTCTCCCTGTTTGAATTGTTGCTTGACGTTGTGATGGATTCCCAGCAGAAATGCCAAAAGACGATCGCTTAGTTTTAAAGTCTCCTGAATATTCAATCCCTCGCGAAATATTTAACCCTTGAGGTTTATTAATTGTGTCAATATAATCGGCATTTATTGCCACTACTGGTGCTTTTCCGTTTAATTTAGAGTTTTCATCAGCGATAATTTCACTAAATATTTTCGGAACATATTCTTTCAGAGTTTTTCCATTGTTGTCTTTCTTATAGATTGTATGCACTAAACCAACATTAACTTTAAAATCTAACTTGTCTGATTTGGGATTGAAAATAATAACATGATTAATACCGCTTTTGTCTGATTCACCTAAATTATTTGTTTTCAAAAATTCTAGACTAAAATTTGTATTTTCTCCAGGACAATTTTTGTTGTTTTTGGGTTTTGTATCTGACTTCTCTACTAATTTACCTGAGTTTGATTCATTGCTAAGTTTACTTTTATCTATATCTATATTTTTATCTGTATTTTGATTTGATAAATCTGAATTATAACTTTCGCAACCAGAAGAAACGCCGAAAATAAATGTCAAAATAAATAGCGATCGCAATATTTTTCTGTACGACATAAACTTAGAAAAGGTCAATATATGCAATGACATATTATAACGATTAAATTATCATCATAAAAAATATCCCCGACTTTTTTAAGAAGTGGGGATGTCTCAATTTTAATTTGCTATTGAAATTTAAGCATCTCTAAGAGGTTGTTTGAAAAGTCTTCTTCTATGTCATGCTGAGGAACGAAGCATCTCAGTATCTGGGCTAAACTCCAGATTCTTCGTTCCGCAAAGCTCCACTCAGAATGACAAATTATACCTTCCCAAACTTTTCAAACATGCTCTAACATCTAAAATTAACTGAGCCACTCTAAAACAGCTTCATCCTTAGTATTAGTGTTGCGCGATGGTGTTTCGCGGTCGAATTTCATGTGAATCGAACGGTTTTGTTCGCCATCTGCGGCAACTGCCATGATTGGGTAATCAATCAAACCATCTTGGAAGGACATTTGGAAGCGAAATGTACCATCTGGATTAAGTTTAATTGGACGACCACCAATTGTTACATTTGCATCAGGTTCAGTTGCACCGTAAACGATTAACTCAGCATCGGCAATTAACCAGAACTGGCGTGGACGCATCGGTACATCTCCAGAAAAACCTGCACCAGACATTCCCACACCAGACATATTCAAACCAGATGCGGTAGGAACTGCCCACATACCCACGCCAGAGGGGAAGATGTAAGAACTAATTGCTTGTTCCGGAGCCATCGAACCAGGTACGTGCTGCATCGAACCAAACAATGAACCAGCTACGCGCATGGCTTCTGTAGATTCTGCCATCCCGAAAATTTCTTCATAAATGGCATTACCGTTAGTGCCCGCAGCAGTCGCAGTCGCAGCAAATTTATTCGCAGGTGGAACGAGTTCATATAAAGTTTGACCACGCAGATCATCTTCAAAGTTAACTGAAATGAAGACATCTTCAATCCAGTCACTAGGATAAACGGGGGGAATATGGACGCGGGCAGAACGGGCAAGTACTAACCAACGACCATCCGCACAGCGATAACCAATATCGATAACGTAATCTCTGTCACTTACTGGAATCGGCAAATACCATTCCCGCGCCATTTCATCACTAGGGTATTCCTGGATGCTGTGGGGGCTTTGGTTATCGAGGCTGATATCAGTAACGTCATAGATTCGCAGTGCTAATTGTTGCCCACCGTTGCGACGCAATTCTTCTTTGTGTTCGACAGACACATCCCAATATGTGTAAGCCCATTGGGGGTCACGTGGCATTAACACAATCCGACTATCACCATAGCCACCAGGTAAATCTGCCAGAAACTCATCTACATCTGAGAGATTTCCACCATTGCGATCGACTTGTCCTAACTCAAATTTTGCTGCTTCCACGACTTCTTGAGCCTCCAGTAAATGAGATTGATTGGGTGAATTGAGTGAAAATTTGCTGCGCTCAATTTCTAGAATTGCTGTGAGTAATTGCGACTTTCGCATCCTGCTGTAGCGAGATACTCCGTAGGCACTAGCGACTCTACGTAATTGGCGCAGTGTCATTTCATCTAAGGGTGGGCGTTCTTGTGACATAACTTTATGCTCCAGTTGATTTCCAAGTGATTTTTCCCCTGGTTAATGTTTGACTAATCCGAATGTCAATTATTTTTAATGACTTTCGTCGTATGTATTTATGTTTTGTTGAAACCTTAGGGTTTTGTTATTTTTAGTTTGTTTAGGAATGCAAATTTAATAACCTGCAATTGTGATTTAACTTGGAATGGTGAGTTCCGCTACGCTAACACACCCTAATGATTGCACTTTATTCAATCCACATTTCTTACTACCTTATCTCCAGTTTGATTCTGATTTTTTTTCTTTGGGATCGAAATCAATAGTTTTAATATACCTTTCTGTTAATGAATACTAACCAAGAACCCCCACTAGGGATCAAGTGGTCTAAGGGTATATTTTTAAAGATTTGACGAGTTTACAAGTTTTCGGGGAGCATTTTGTCATCATTCCATGACAAAAGCACCTATAAGACAAGTTGATCTCAGGTTTCATGAGTCCTAATTTGTTATGATTCGTTGACATTATGGAGAAATGGAAGCAAGTATTAGGCTAAGATGCCTAGTCATGAAAGCTTTTCGCTTAATTAGCTGATGCGATACCTACGGTGGTAAACTACGCACGAGTTATGGCTTTTCTCGTTTGGATATTTGGATACAGTACAAATTAGGGCAAACAGCCATTTAACAAATTCAATCTTTCTTGGTGTTCTTAGCATCTTGACGGTTTATTTTTTTACCCAAAGACTAAAATCCATACTGGCAATACAAAGAGTAATAAGATTGTCGATACTAAAATACTGCTAGCAATTAAATCTCGGTCTAAATTATATTCTTCTGCCAAAATTAAACCGATAAATGCAGTAGGCATTCCCGACATTAACACCATTGCCAAGCGTGAAGAGCTAGGTAAATGAAAGAAGCATGTAGTTGTAATGCCAATAAGTAGAGGTACGATCGCAACTCGCAAAATTGCAGGTAAAAAAGCTAATTTTAAACTCTTCCATCCTTGGAGTTGGGAAAGTCGAATACCCGTAAGTAAAAAAGCACAAGCGATTACAAAACCAATCGATTGTTGAAGAGTTGATTCAATAACTTCCGGTAATTGTATTTGCCTAGTTAAATTACCAATGATAAATGCCCATAATGCTGGAACAGTTAAAATACTGAGTAATATTTTCCACCATTTGTTTTGCTCGCGGGAGTGGCTAAAATAACTTGCGATCGCAACACCCACACCAAAAGGACCGATAATATTGTGGATGACGCTGAACAATACTGCTAAGTGTAGGGCATTTGCATCAACTAAAGAAGGTGCGATCGCAAGTCCAACAAAACCTGTATTTCCTAATACCGCAGCTAAGAGAAAACTACCTTCACTAGTGCGGCTAAGTACTGGTGATGAAGTTGACTTTTTCCATAACCACAAAACGAATAGCGATACAACTAAACCGATAGTTAAAGTAACCACAGTAATTATGGGTACTAAAAAAGATACAGTCATTACCTGTGGATATTCTGATGACTCTCCCTGACGAGCTAAGGCAATTAATTCTAATGGTATTCCGATCCAATAAAGACAGCGACCTAATGATTTGGGAAACCACTTTGGCAAAAATTTAAATATGATTAATCCTAATCCCGTCCATACAATTAGGGGTGTATAAGCTTGAACCAGAGTATCGCCCATGAATCATCACATTAGAACTAAAATAAAATTTTTACAAGTTAATTAGAACAATACCCATTCAAAATAACCAATCAAGATAACCAAGCTGGATATCTTGGATTTTAATTGAAACGAGCATCCGCCAGCTTATTTGGCTCTCACTATATTTTGATATATTTAGAGCCAAATCCCCATAAATATTTAGTATTTTAGTGTCTACGTATTTTGGACATCCCAGAGACTAAGGTATACACATAAGTACTCAAATTGAACCAAAT
>NZ_NTFS01000132.1 GCF_002289455.1 Brunnivagina elsteri CCALA 953 | reverse complement strand
ACTGATTTTTGGATATCTTTGATAGGTAATAATTTCAGCCCAAGTTTTGTGTAATTAATTGTGTCCGACTACTTAACAGGTGTTTAGAGTGCTGCGCCGAACATTTGATTATCATTTAGGAATTACACTCAAAGAAACAATTAATTATGCAATATCAGGTTTTTGTTCAAAGTCACCCAGAGAATAAATTTATCGCTTCTATTGTTGGCATTCCCAATAGCATAGTTGAGGGTAGGACAAAGGAAGAGGCGATCGCGCTTGCCAAAGCTGCTTTAGAGACCCAACTGGCATCGGGTGAGTTAGTTACAATTGAGGTGGGTAAAGAGCGATCGCAGCAACAAATAGACCCTTGGCTCAAGCATATGGGTATTTTCGCTTCAGACCCAACATTTGATGATTTTTTGGCTGAAGTTGCAGCTTATCGTCAACAAGTTTCGGAGCAAGAGGTTTTTGAGTGACTTGCTAAATATTTATTAGTAGTTTAATTCATCACACCCTTTTCCCTTCAACAAATCCCTTTTCCACTGGGATGCTTTTTCTAAATCTGCCATTTTTAAATCCGCACCTTCATATACCAAACCTTTAAATTGGGTGTAGTTGTAAGCGACTCCATCATCTAAATCTAGTTTAATTCTGGCATCGGCTAAATGTTGCAGTTTGGCTTGATAATCTCGTAATTCTAATTGTTGTTCTTGTAGTTCTTTCAAGCGTTTTGTAGCTGCTTTTTTACCAACGGTGGAGGATGCAGTTTCCAATTGTTGCTGGGTACGGGTAATTTCGCCATCTATTTTGACTTGTAGTTCCAAAACATAATCGGTGCGGATACGTGCGAGGGTGTCTTCGTTGTATCTGTGCAAATATATAAAAGCTCCAAAAGCACGTTTTTTGCCGCTTGTAAATAGCCAATAGATAGGGCGTTTTTTGTAGGTTTGAATGTGGTCGGAAATAAAGTCTTGGAGGAAATAGCGACGAATTCTTTCTAGGGGTGTTTCGTCGTTTTTTAATGTTAGTGCGTTGGCGATAAACTCGAGGTTTTCAGTGAGGGTTTCGGGACTGTATGCAATGCGGAGAAATTCAACGAAACGGGTGACTATATCGTCGTCAAAGTATGCTCTGTCTGTGATGGGGATGATGGCATCGATGTCTGCGGTGTATGTTTGGTGTAAGCTGGAGTCGAAGGGTTGTCCGGGTTTATCGAGGGAATAGCGTCCCATCATGCAACCGACTGCGTAGGAGATGAGGGAACGGATATCGCGGTTGATGTCTGCGCGACGGATGGTAATTTGTTCGTCGGGTACTTCGGGGGTGAGTTCGTCTTGGAGTCCGTATGCTTCTATCCAGTAGCGGTTATTTTCTTCTTCCAGTTGTTGGAGTTCGCGGAATGCGGTTTCGGATTCGTTTTCCCAGGTTGTGAAGCTTTGGGAGAGGTGTGGGGTGTTGTTGCGGAGGAGGGGATGGGTTTGGAAGTCCCAAGAGGTTTCAAAGTTGTTGCAACTGCATCATCAATCGATTTTTTCGGCAGCTGCAAATTCACACAACGGTCAACTTTCTGGTAATCTTTCGCCAACGTACTCGGAGACACATTTGGTCGCTTGAATTCTACATATTTCTCCCATAACTGGGGAAGGGTGGGCTGTTTTGACGATGCTGTACCAGTTTTCGCAAAGTCTGCCACCGGGGAGTATCCCCGTGGCGAGCTTTGCGCCTTACGGAAAGAACCTTCCGGGGTATATTTGCTCAAATCCTTGGGGTCAAACCGCTCACACAAAATATCTTTTTCAATTTCCGAGGCTTTAAGTTCGGCTAGCTTCCAATGTTGTGGGGTATCTGGATAGCCTGTAGAAATATAATGCCGTTTGCCAGCGAAATGGAAGCGCAACTGAATGCGTCCATTAGAAAGGATGGCTGTGACCGAACCCTTGGAAGCCTTACCAGTTGGCGTTTTCGTTTTCATGGGTTTGAAGGTGTAATCTAGTATCTAGTCTACACAAGGATTACACCATCTTTACACCATTTTTTTATCTAAATCAACCTAAACATACCCAATAATTGGGTTGCGTCTTTTTCCTCTTGAAGCTTGAAAAGCTTGCTAGGAAGGTGAAAGGTCGATTCTGTAAGGATGCCAGGAACGAGACTTGAACTCGTGATACGAGGATTTTCAGTCCGGCTTCGATACAGTCATATCAGTACTTTCACGGTTTACAAAAACCCTTACCCCCAATTTACCCCCAAAATGAATTTGACCTAAAATCACTCCTCCTTTACTCCTCTGGTCTCGGTGTTTAGGCGCTGAAAATGCCACTAAAAGATTTAAAATGGACTTGAATCCATCAGGATGTAAGAAAAGCAAGAGAACTTACCCAGGAGCGGATGGGAGAATTATTGGGGATTCGTCAGGATAGTATCTCAAAGCTGGAAAAACGTACCGATCTTCTGCTTTCAACTCTACGGGGCTATTTGAATGCAATGGGAGGTGAGCTTGAACTGGTTGTCAAATTCTCCGATCGCCCACCTGTTATAATTACTGGGCTTGCAGAGCTTGATGATGAAGATTACGAAACTTAATCAAAAATATGCAACAGTTAGGAACGCCAATATCCGAAGTCGAAATTGATGTATCCCCCGTTAGTAGTTTATTACAGGAACAAAACCCCGATTTAGCCCACTTACCGATGCATCTGGTTGATGCGGGTTGGGATAATGCCATATTTCGATAATCCCCGACATGCGAAGATGGGAGAGAGGATATTCGGTCGCCTTTTGGAAGATGAGAAATCCAAATAATCTATGTAACTAATGTATATTTATTAGCTTTATTTACCAATAAAAAGCCGTTTATTTCGCGATAAATACTTAAAAAAATCATAATAGCGTTTCAATAATTACTACCTTTGTAGATAAATTAGAGAACCCAAACACTCAGCGAAGAGTTGCCGAAAAACACAATCGATCGAGATATTAACTAGGCTTTAACCACGAAAGTATTCTCAATTGGGAGCATCTACTAACAATGACCGATAAACAAGAAGCCATAGCAAGGGTAAAAACAGCCTTTAATACAGCATCCGATTATTTCGACGCTCCAGCCTTATCTTTTTGGAATCGATTCGGACAACAAACAATCGATCGCCTTTCGCTACAAGCTGGGAATCGGATTTTGGATGTGTGTTGTGGCAGTGGTGCTTCGGCAATTAATTCAGCTTTACGGGTGGGTTCGAGTGGATATGTTTTGGGGGTTGATATTGCTGAATCCTTGCTGGAATTGGGTAGAAAAAAATCCCAGCAACAAGGTTTGACAAATATTGAGTTTCGCTGTGGGGATTTTGAAAACCTCGGTTTGCCGGATGAAAGTTTTGATGCGGTTGTTTGCGTGTTTGGAATTTTCTTCGTTCCCGATATGGTGCAAGCAGTTCGAGAATTATGGCGAATGGTTCGTCCCGGTGGAAAATTGGCGATTACTTCTTGGGGAGAAAAAGTATTTGAACCCGCAAATCGAGTATTTTGGGAGGCAATCGCAACCGAACGTCCCGATTTGTATAAAAAATTTACTCCTTGGGAGCGAATTAGCACCCCGTCTTCTTTGCAAGCTTTGCTTGTGGAAGCTGGAGTCACAAGTATGGATGTTTTTCCCGAGGAAACTTTCCATCAACTTACATCCCCAGAGGATTGGTGGACGATGGTGATGGGGGGAGGAACTAGGGGAACTATCGAACAACTCGAACCGGAAATGAGGGAAAGAATACGGCAGAGCAATTTGGAATATTTGCGGCAGAATCAAGTTAATTCCTTAGCAGTTGATGTGTTGTATGCCGTAGCACAAAAATAATTGTTAACTAGGGGTTGCTGAAAAAGGCTACAAAGCGAATATAGATGCCACACAGCTTGAATAATGGTGGTTTTGGATGTCATATCCAAAATTTACCCCGCGATTTTCCACCAAAGTGCATGGTTTTTGAGCCACTAAATGCCATAACGAATAGCACCTGTTTGCCTCAAAAATGATTAAAACCCTTATTGGGCAAAGGTTATAGCTTTAATCAGCAAGCCCTAAATAAAGCACGGGTGGCGGCAATTTCTTCCGGTGTAAATATTACTTCGAGTTCTATTTGTGGCGCTCCCCAACGCTGGTAGCGTCCAGGAAGAAACCCTAACCAGTCAAAATCTGTGACTCGTTGAATTTGGCAGGTTGCCAGTGCTAGGGGAAGGGCGATCGCTTGGAGTAAAGTTGTTTTGCCAGTACCATTATCCCCCAAAACTAAGAAGCGATCGCTGATTGTGTTCAGGGTTTGATTTTTGAAGGATACTTCAAGGTTGTCAAAACGCTTGAAGTTGTTGATCCGGATAGACTCAACTTTCATAACGATGGCTACACTTAGATTCTATGTTTTCTTATTTTCTCAAATTATTGCCACATCTCATCTTGACTCCCCTTGTCATACTTTAAGAAGAAATTCATATTCGTCTAACGTCTAAATGCAGAGAAGTATCATTTGGTACAGAAAGCTAATAAAAACAGTTAGCTGTCGTTTGTCGTGGAGATTTAATCACACAAAATTATAAACTTATACTACTACATACAATCTAGTAAATTTTCTGTGTATGATATTTTGAGTGATTTTGTATCTCAAACTCCCCATTCTGGAATCCGCACTTAAAAAACTGGGAAATTTCTAGACTTCTATTAATCTAAAGATACACAGGAGGACAGCGAGCTATTTCAATTAAGTAAGTGTAATTAAGGACACTGTACAAGGAGAAGAAGCCCAGATGAATGTGACTCTTACCGTTAATGCTCAACAATACTCTCTGAGCATTGAACCACGTGTAACCCTCTTAGATACTCTCCGTGAATATTTGGGATTGGTAGGTAGTAAAAAAGGATGTGACCATGGACAGTGCGGAGCTTGTACTGTATTAATTGATGGTCAGCGCTTTTATTCTTGTCTAGCTTTAGCGGTAATGCAGGAAGAGAAGGAAATTGTTACCATTGAAGGCTTGGCAACAGGGAATACTCTGCATCCAGTACAGGAAGCTTTTATTGACAATGATGGCTTCCAGTGCGGTTATTGTACCCCAGGGCAAATTTGTGCTGCTGTGGCTCTGCTAGAAGAAGTTAAACGGGGCTGTTTGAGTGCGGTGACACCAGATTTGGATAGTCCTCCTGTGTTAACTGAACTCTCAGAAATAGAAATCAAGGAGCGATTGAGTGGGAATCTCTGCCGATGTAGTGCTTACAATGGGATTGTGGCAGCAGTACAGCAGGTAAGTGGACAACAACAACCTTCTCCTATAGCAACGGTGATGGTAAGTGAATCTGGGGATAACAAAGCATCATGAATAACTTTACTTATATCCGTGTCACCTCGTTGTTAGATGCGGTAAACCAGGCAGTTACTGACCCAAATTCAACATTTATTGCGGGGGGGACGAATTTAGTTGACCGTCTGAAAGTATTCTTGGATCAGCCATCCCAAATAATTGATATTTCCCGGTTGCAGATGCAAGGGATTGACACAATGGCTGATGGTAGTCTGCGTCTGGGGGCGTTAGTTAGTAATACCGCAGTGGCAGATAATACCGATATTCGTCGGAACTACCCCCTGTTAGCTAGAGCAATTCTCTCCGGTGCATCCCAGCAAATTCGCAACATGGCAACTGTAGGGGGAAACCTCCTGCAACGTACCCGTTGCCCCTATTATTACGATACCGCTTTTCCTTGTAATAAACGGCAACTAGGCACAGGTTGTCCCGCAATCACAGGTATTAATCGCAACCATGCCATTTTGGGAGCAAGTGAGGATTGTGTAGCAGTCCATCCTTCTGATATGTGTGTGGCTTTAACTGCGTTGGATGCAGTGGTAGAAGTGTCCAGTCCTCAAGGGCAACGACAAATACCATTTACTGAGTTTCACCGTTTACCAGGAAATACACCTCAACAAGACACAAATTTAGAGCAAGGGGAGTTAATTACCGCAGTGATTCTACCACCCTTATCCTGGGCGAAATCAGGGGTTTATTTGAAGATACGCGATCGCGCTTCCTATTCTTTTGCTTTAATTTCTGTGGCGGCGGCTATAAGCATAAAAGGGGAGCAAATTCAAGCTACATGTTTGGCATTGGGTGGAGTAGCACACAAGCCTTGGCGAGCAACAGCAGCAGAGGAGTTTTTAGTTGGTAAGTCGGCAGATGTAGCAACATTTACCGAAGCGGCAGAAATTGCTTTGCAGCCTGCTCAACCCTTAACTCACAATGGTTATAAAGTCGAACTAGCAAAACGGGCGATTATTCGCGCCCTCATTGTTTCTGCCCAAGGAGGAGGAGTGGTATGAGTCAAGTAACTGGCACTAGTATAAACCGCAAGGATGGACAAGCAAAGGTGACAGGGACAGCAACCTATGCTGCGGAACATCGAATTCCCGGTTTGGTTCATGGTTATTTGGTAACTGCTCCCATTGCCCATGGACAGATTACAAGTATCGATACCCAAGAGGCAGAAGCAGCACCGGGAGTGATTGCGCTTTTTACTCATAAAAACTCGCCTGCGGTATGCAAACCAACTAATAATTTTATGACCTCGAAAATCTACGAGGCACGACTACCGTTATCAGATGAACAAATTTACTATGCAGGACAGATTATTGGGTTGGTAGTTGCAGATACTTTTGAACAGGCACGTCATGCCGCCTATTTAGTTAAGGTTGAATACGCCAGCCAAACACCAATTGTCGAGGCATCAAAAGCTACCTTTAACCAAGCTCACTCCATGTTTGGGGAAGAAATGAAGTTTGAGAAAGGGGATTTCGCTACTGGGGACTTTGCCATGGCAATAGCAGAGGCAGACGGGAAGATTACAGCCACTTACACAACTTCTACGGAACTCCATGCACCCATGGAACCCCACGCCATCATTGCCCACTGGCAAGATGGAGAAAACCTGACTATCTACGAACCATCGCAGTGGGTAATCGGCAGCCAGCGTACCTATGCAGAACTGTTTGGACTGTCTGTAGAGCAAGTGCGAATTGTGACACCATTTATTGGGGGAGCTTTTGGTTCTAAAGCATTCCCTTGGTCCCATGCTATTCTCTGTGCAGCCGCAGCTCGTCAACTGCAACTTCCCCTGAAAGTTGTTCTCAGTCGGCGGCAAATGACGGCAAACGCTGGACATCGTTCGGAAACGAAGCAGACAATTAGCTTAGGGGCAAATGCCGATGGTAGCTTGATAGCAATAGACCATGCAGTTAAATCCTGCACATCGCCAGTTGATGTTTTCACTGAACCTTGTACAGGCATAACCCCAGCTATGTATGCTACACCCAATCTGCGAACCCGTCAGGAATTGGCAGTGATGAACGTGGGAGTACCTACATTCATGCGTGCTCCAGGGGAAAATCCGGGGTTATGGGCGTTGGAATCGGCAATGGATGAATTGGCATGGGAGTTAAAAATCGATCCCGTGGAACTACGGTTAAAAAATGAAACCAAGGAACACCAGCGCCAGGGCTTACCTTTCCCTGCCAAGCATTTCGCCGAATGTTTGCGGGTGGGTGCGGAACAGTTTGGGTGGGAAAAAAGACCAAAACAGGTGCGTTCCCTTACCCGTGATGGTAAGCTAATAGGATGGGGCATGGCTGCATCAAGCTTCCCGGCTTTAC
Source organism: Brunnivagina elsteri CCALA 953 (assembly GCF_002289455.1). Taxonomy (GTDB): domain Bacteria; phylum Cyanobacteriota; class Cyanobacteriia; order Cyanobacteriales; family Nostocaceae; genus Brunnivagina; species Brunnivagina elsteri. The sequence continues at coordinate 7,862 of NZ_NTFS01000132.1, read as the reverse complement.
GGAGTGCAGCTACAGTCACAGTCAAATTATTAGCCGACGGTACAGCGCATATCCTCACCAGTGGCAATGATATGGGTACTGGGGCATATACCATTGTTGCTGGGATAGCAGCGGAAGTATTAGGATTACCAGTAGAACAGGTACTGGTGGAGATGGGAGACTCTTTACTGCCTAATGGTGGAATGGCTGGAGGTTCCCAGATGACAGCAACCCTTGTTCCAGCAGTAATGAAAGCCTGTGAAGAGGTTTTGCAAACAGCTAAAGCGAAAACAGCACCAGAAGCCTTTGCTAACCTAAGTCAGTCAGGAGAGAGTATTTTTAAAGCCACAGCCTCTGCTGCACCTGGTGACGAGGGGAAAAAATGGGCATTCCAATCGTGGGGAGCACATTTTTGTGAAGTCACCGTTGATGAAGAAATTGCTCGGTTGCGGGTAACTCGTTGGATATCAGTGATGAATATTGGGCGAGTGATGAATAGTAAAACCGCAGCCTCCCAGATACGGGGTGCTGTGATTATGGGGATTGGACAAGCCTTGATGGAAGAGTGCCATTTTGACCCCAATATTGGTTATCCTGTGGTTTATGACCTTGCCACCTATCATTATCCCAGCCATGCAGATATCCCCCGGATTGAGGTGACATTTGTGGGGGAACCTGACTATAAATTTAATCCCGCAGGGGTGCGTGGTGCGGGTGAGATTGGGATTACTGGAGTTTCAGCTGCGATCGCTAATGCTGTTTACCATGCTACAGGTAAGCGTATCCGTGATTTACCAATTACACCAGATAAGTTATTGTGACACAGGAAAAATGGGAAGGCGTTGCATTTAACGCCCTTTCTGTTAGGGACTTCCAACAAAATAATTCCCCAATAGATGCATTGGTGGAACAGGCTTCTAGCCTGTTTTATGCAGGCTAGAAGCCCGCACCACATGAGGATTTTTTAAATTGGAAGTCCCTTATTTGATGCGGGACTTACACTACACACAGGTAATGGAGAAACAAACCGCAGATGACGTAGAGGAAAGGGAGGAATAAGATTTGAAGAGTTTTTTTGTGTAAGTCTTACTAATTCAGAAGTTTCAACAGTAAAGTTAATATTGCCAATCCTCCCAACATCGATAACACTTGAGTAGTCCTGTTGCTTTTATCAAGAATCTCCGAGTAAGATAGTTCATGATTTTGAATCAGTAAAAAGGAATGAGGATTAAATAGAAAAGGCAATAAACGATTCAATAATAAGCGCAGAAAGAAGTTAATACTCCATAATCTTTTACGTAAAGTATCTTGATTATATTGCCAAGGATAACTAATTTGTACTAAACGAATTAAGGCTTTAATATCGGGTTGGCGTAGGTTCTGATAACGAGGAAGTGCTTGAGACAGATTATCTTGAGTCTCTGCTAATATTTCCTGAAAAATATAGATATCTTCTAAAGCAGAATTCACACCTTGTCCAATATCTGGAGGAAAACAATGAACTGCATCTCCCAATAATATTACGGCTGTTCCTTGGTTATTTTCAGGTTTTCCCCAGATTTGATACAATCCTGAACAATACTGAGGAATGGGAAATGTACCCCCACCACTGGATGTAAATCTGGCTATTTCTTCAGTAGAAATAATTTTTTCTAGGGGAAGTTGAGGAAATGCTTGTTTGAAAAATTGTTTAACTTCTTCTTTGGTTTCTAATTGCCAGATTTGATGATCTGGGTAGGTAATAATATTCGCAGTTCTTGGGGTATGCGGATTTTTAAAGGGTAATAGCCCCAGAGAAATTGCTTTTTTGCGTCCTTTAAAACTAGACCTAATGCCATAAGCCATTGTAGATTGTGCTACGTCTCCTTCTTGTTCTGATAAAGGAAACTGAGGAGGTAAAGTGAGAACTTTGTATTTTAAACCAGAACTAGGAGACGGAAACTTTTGCATTTCAAAGGAATTTGATTGATCTGACATTTGATGAAGGGTTTGACGTACAATAGAGTTTAAACCATCACCACCTACTATCAATGTAGGAATCCAGGTCTGTTTTTCCTGAGCTTGAGATTGGGTAATAATTTTTAAATTTTCTCTTATTTGTTGAATTTCTACACATTCAGTATTAAATAAAATTTGAATAGTATCTTGCCAATGTTGTTGAATTTCTTGGTAAAGTAATTGCACAAAAGATGCTCTTGGCAGCCAGTAGGCAGTTTTGCGTTTAGAATCAGCAATTGGTAATTTTGTTGTCTTGCGTGTGCCATCTTTTTGGATCAGGGTAAAGTAAAAGTCAGTATTAGGGACACTCAAATCAGCGAGTTTGGAAGTTATTTCTAAAAAGTCAGTTAATTTTTGCCCCCGACCATCAATTTGATAACTAAAGGATTTATCTGGTTCGTAATAGTCTGCTGATGGTCTTTGTTCGATGACTGTAATATCTTGCCAGCCTCTTTTGGCTAGCATTAAAGCTGTACCTAATCCCGCAGGACCTCCTCCAATAATGACAACGCTTTTTTTGTATGATTGATTCATTTTAATCACAATTAATTTTCACTTCTTATTGTTAATTGTAGCTACTCGTAACTTCAATCAATCTTCACTATACCGAGGATGGAATTAGCTCTAATGAAGGCTTATAGTTAAAAACCCAATCTTGATATTCTTCACTAGTCATCTGTGACTGTTCCTGCATTTGCTGATCTAAAGGCTCGCTATTGGTTGCATAGTAACGTGTTTCACCCAAAGCACTGCGGTTTTGTATCAATTCTGTACGGGGTATGCGACGCTGTTCATAGGTAGCCAAAGCTTCTTCAATGCTGGATGCTTGGGAAAAGCACAACGCTAGTTCATATGCATCTTCAAACGTGCTATTTGCCCCCTGTCCCAAAGCAGGTGCCATTGGATGAGCTGCATCACCTAACAAAGTCACTCTTCCTTTGCTCCAAGACTTGAGGGGTAAGCGATCGCAAATTGGTCCCTCCAAAATTCGCTCTGCTGGTGTTGCTTCCACAAGCGATCGCAATGATTCCCCCCAGTTGGTTAATTGACTCAGCAGCCGAGATTTGACCTCATCTACATCTTGGGAAAGAGTATAATCCGGTGATGACTTGCGATATAGCCAGGAAATATGTCCATCACCAACATTTAGGAGATACATAAATTCTTGATCGCCTTTCACAAATCCGAGTTCTCCCGGATTCAGTAGTTCTTGATGACACTTAATTACAGTACGCCAAGACATACTTCCTAAATAACGGGGTTTACCATCTCCAATTAAAGCTTCTCTGACAACAGAATTGATTCCATCAGCTCCAATCAACAAATCTGCACTCACCTTTTTTCCATTCTCAAAATATATGAAAACGTGATCTTCCTCTTGTTCAAAACCGGTACAGCGATGGTTCAGATGAATATTTTCCGAAGGTAACTTAGAGGCGAGAATTTGTTGTAAACGCCACCACCAAACTGTTATTAGTGGCTGACCATATTTATCCTCAAATCTGCTTCCTGGATTAGTGCGAATTGTTTCACCTTGCGTATTTTTTAAAACACTTACTTTAACCTCACAACCTGAGTTTTTGATAGTTTCTACTATCCCAGGTTCAATTGCATCCAGGAAATTCAAACCATTTGGTAGCAATCCTAAACCACCACCAACAGGGCGAAAATCTTGTGCTTTTTCGTATACTTGAACATCACACCACAGTTTCCGGAGTGCTACAGCAACAGCCAAACCTCCAAGTCCAGCACCAATAATCGCCACTTTCTTTATATTTTGCATCACTTCTACTCTGGTATTTTTAATGTAGGCAACAATATGCGAATTTTCCGGGAAAAGTTTGATTGTTGATGATAATACAATATTCTATTCATCAGGTATCTCCATTTTCGGCTTTGCGATCGCGAAAGTCTCCAGTAGGAACAATGAAAGAGCTAAATTCTATTCTGACAGCATTTGCAGAAAGTCAACACAACGGCGAAAAATCATTTCTTGCGACTGTTGTTAATGTTCAAGGCTCCACCTATCGCCAACCTGGTGCTAGGATGCTAATTACATCAACTGGTGAAATGGTAGGGACAATTAGCGGTGGTTGTCTGGAAAATGATATCTTAGAACATACTCATGTTTCCATAGCAGACGGAAAACCCATAGTTGTCACCTATGACACCACTGCTGAAGAGGATATTATCTGGGGATTTGGGCTTGGTTGTAACGGTGTGGTCAAAATTCTGATTGAGCCTCTAAATTCAGATAATCCCCTTAACCCGTTAGCTTTTATTAACCAATGTTTCCGTAACCAGCAACCAGGGATTATTGCCACTGTTATATCTGTGGAAGGTACGGTTAATATTCAAGTTGGGGAGCGTTTAACACTCAAATTAGATCATAGTATAAACACTGATATACAAGAAGCTTATTTAACTAATAGTTTAACTAAAGATGCTCGAACCTGCTTACAAAATCAAAATTCAAGTTTCCATAAATACCAACTAGAACTAAGTAAAATAGATGTTTTTATGGAGTTTATCCAGCCACCTCCACACCTGATAATTTTTGGTGCGGGTCGTGATAGTGTATCAGTAGCAGAGTTTGCCAAAGCCTTGGGTTGGCGAGTCACTATTGTTGATTGTCGGGCAAATGAGGTGAGTAATCAGCGTTTTCCTATGGCTGATGAGGTGATGCTTACCCGCAGGGAAATTTTGCACGAGCAAATGTGTATTAACAATTACATTGCTGCTGTGGTAATGACCCATAATTACCTTGATGATTTAGAAATTCTCAAAATGCTAATACCTACTAATATCAGCTATTTGGGTTGTCTGGGTTCAAAAAAACGCATTGCCAAACTATTACAAGATTTAAGTACGCAAGGAGTGGAATATAGTCAAAAAGGGTTACAAAAATTACACGCTCCCGTTGGCATTGATATTGGTGCAGATACACCAGAAGCGATCGCTTTATCAATAATTGCAGAAATTCAAGCTGTGTTAGCAAATCGCGATGGTGGCTTTTTGAAACATCGTACTGAACCAATTAACCAACCAAATCCAGTCCGAGAAATCGAAATTTAGCAATTAAAATTTATGTGAATATGAATGTGGAATCCAATATAGCCACCATTATCTTGGCAGCAGGTGCATCAACCCGCATGGGTACACCGAAACAGCTGTTACCTTATCAGGGATGTAGCTTACTTCAACACACTGTAGAAAGTGCGATCGCTTCAGTATGCAAACCTGTAGTAGTAGTTCTGGGAGCAAATGCACAAAAAATTACTTCTAAAGTAAACCTATCTTCTGTAAGAGTAGTGGAAAACCCAGATTGGCATTTGGGAATGGGTTCCTCAATTCGTCGGGGAATCATATCTTTGGAAACTTATTCTCACACCATAGATGCAGTAGTGATTACTGTATGCGATCAGCCGTTTCTGTCCCCGGAAATTATTAATCATTTAGTCACAGCATATCATTCTACGGGAAAACCTATTATTGCTTGTGAATATGCAGATATATTAGGTGTACCTGTTTTGTTTAAACATACACTTTTCTCCGAACTAATAACTTTAGGTGAGATGGTGGGTGCAAAAAAAATAATCAAAAAATACGAAAAACAAGTGTTTAGTATTCCTTTTCCATTAGGTATAATTGACATTGATACACTAAGAGATTACCAGGTGTTACTGAATTCAGATTAAAAAACTCAGCAGCCACTTCATGATCTGCTTCAATACTTGTGCTGCCTAATACACATCAATAATATTTTTTGTCAATGCGTAAGTCCTAGTTCTATATTTTTAATAAAGCGATACCTTCTCTGCGAGACGCTACGCGAACGCAGCGATCGCAATATATAACTATTCGTGTATCCCAATCAAAGTGCCAGGGCTTTTCAATCGCTCTAAGCCGATATTTCTAAATGCTTGACTTGTTGCTCGATATTACGAGCGTAGATTTGTTGTTGCAGTAAAAACTCCACTAAGCCATCTATTCCCCCTTGGTTATAAACAGCAGCGTAACCCTTGATTTTTCTATTTTTACAGAAATCTCGAAGTTGACGCACACCCAAAGCTTTAAGGTTTTCACATTCTCTATCAATATCAAACAGCGCAGTTTTACTTTGTTTCTCATCACTTGTTGCTGGCATATTAGCAAGCAATTTTTCAATCCTTGATTCATCTGCTTGATCGAGAATATCTTCATTAATCTGAGTTTTGACAACACCAGAGGTAAACTCTTCATCTACCATTGGTAAATTGTCATCAACCAAGAAAATCTCACACATCAAGCAAAAGATGAACAGAAACAAAACAACCGGAAACAAGATATTGTTGAGTAATTGAGTGGTAGTAGAAATTTCAAAAGCCGAACAATCAAACAAAAATTCAAACATTGTAGTTCCTCCAGATAATTATTGGGTGATTTGTAGATATCACCTGAGGGGGCGAGGAAATAGGGCAAAAAGCTTTATATGTATAGGGTGTGACATTTTATGGTAGAAAAAGATAGGACTCATATTTGCAATAAGACCTATCTATTGAAAATGTTACCTGAATTTTACCAAAACCACTTAAAAAGTCAACTGAGTTATTCAGAATACCTATTTCTGAAAATTTTACTTCATCTCGTACAGTCAATCAAAAAAGTGAACTTAGAAAGGTTAGCTTTCTTCTTTACCTTTAGCAATTAAATTTGAGAGTCGAAGGAAAAGAATACAACGTTTTTTATCATTACCAAATCTAACAATTGAAAAAATTTGGTTTCCTATAGTTAAGGAATGGTTAGAAACACATTTTTCCGATGGGAAAATAGTTTATATCGCTATTGATAGAACAAATTGGTGTTGCATAAACTTATTCATGATTAGCATTATTTGGGATAAAAGCGATGCAGCGCGGTCTTGGGGGTTTCCCCCATGAGCGACTGCATCAAGACAGAGCATTCCCAATATATTTTGAATTATTACCAAAGTTAGGTAGTAGTAATATATCTGAGCAACAAAAATTGTTGTCTAAGGTGATACCACTTTTTCAAAACTATAAAATATGTGTATTAGGGGATAGAGAATTTTGTTCTGTAAAACTAGCAAAGTACCTCCAGGAGTTGGATGTGTATTTTTGCTTGCGCTTAAAGAAAAATGAATTTGTCGAATTTGAAAAAGATATTTTTATTGAGTTAAAGAATCTGGGATTAGTACCTGGAGTTTCTTTTTTTATCAAAGGAGTTAAAGTCACAAAGACTCGTGGTTTTTTTAGTTTTAATGTTGCGTGTAAATGGAAGCGTAAAATCAACGGAGTTGCACCTAAAGAAGGATGGTTTATCTTAACAAATTTGGAAAGCTTAGAGGCAGCAATAGCAGCCTATAAACAAAGGTTTGATATAGCGGAAAGTTGGCGGTGTCGGCTTCCGTCCCGCCAAACTTTCCAAGACGAAGAGATGTTTAGAGATTTCAAGAAAGGTGGCTATAATTTAGAAGACACACATGTTGAAGGTGAACGCTTTATTTCTCTAGTTTTATTAATAGCGATCGCCCACACTTCTTCCACTATTCAAGGTCAGCAGATTAAACGTAAAGGAATACAAAAATATGTTTCTCGCGTCAAAGAATATGGTCGTTTAGAGCGAAGACATAGCAGTTTTCATGTTGGTTTATATGGTCAAACTTGGGTCAATTTCAAGGATACTTGTATGGAATTAGTCACAGAATTAATGAGAATTAATCGTAATAAGTGGAAGTATTATCAACAAGGGCTAAGAGCTATGAAGCTTATAGAGTCAGTATTTTAGCTTATTTCGTCGCCCCCTCAGCCAATTAGCTTCTCCTCATCATAACCAAGGTCAAATAATTCCATCGAGCTATCTTGAGAATCAGAATCTAACAAATC
>NZ_NTFS01000131.1 GCF_002289455.1 Brunnivagina elsteri CCALA 953 | reverse complement strand
CTCCCCCACTCCTCTACTTGCTAAATACGGAACCACCTGGCATTACGAGTAATGAAGATTGAGAGACAGCACTATTTCCAGTTGCGATCGCACTTTGTCTTTCTCTTGTATTTACTGCATTCAATTCCTGTGCAGTTTGAGCAGTTAAAGTTAATCCTAAAGCTCTATCTTGTCTTGCTTGCGATGCTTCTTGTAATTGTAAATCAGCAATTGTCGTATTACTTTTCAGTTGTTTAGAGATATTTTGCAAAATTTGCTGCGAAGTATCAGAATTTTGCGAATCATCAGACATCTGGCTTGATTCTAGTTCCGAATTTTCACTTTTATTGAGCGTTGATTTAGATTGTTGTTGAGCATTTTTAGAAAGAGTTTTAATTTGTGCTACTTCAATTGCTCCTAATCTTTCGCTTTGATTCGCTATATCTTGGCGAATTGCATAGGAATTGGGAATATTATTTTCCAACTTGTTTGCTATAACTCCATCTTCAGGTAACGAACCTTTCATGATTTCGCTGACAACTTCACCCAAATCAGGGATTTCGACGGAACCAATCGCATTTTTGATAAGTTGTGTAATGCTGCCAAAGAAGTCACCACGAGCAAAGGAACGTACATCATTTATAAATCCTTGAATTTGCTCGGATGAGTTTTTGTTGAATGTTGAATTAGCAGTTTGAGAAATATCACGATTTTGGTTTGTATCTAAAGTCGCTGCAAATGATGAATTAATTGCAGTAACACTCAAACTTAAAACGGTTATCCCAATTAGAGAAATACTTTTTATTTTCCCTTTTAATCTACGTATTGGTAAGGGTTTTCTCTTCTTTGTCTTGTACATTTTTTACTCCTTCATTAATATGTGAAAAATCTTTATTCTCTTTAATTGCTACAACATAAACCTTAGTAAAATCAGCTAATCCTTGTAATTTCCCTTTCAAAGTATTGGGATATTGAGATAAAATTTCTCGACGTGCAATTCGTTCCTCCTGATTTGTTGCGACTGCTGCTAGAGACATTTCTCCGGGATAAAATCGAGTCTGCCAAAAACGTCCTCCTTTCTCGATTAACCAACATGAGTACAAATCTGAACGTCGGGGAAAAAAGGATTCTGAAGCATTTTGAGCGATGATTTCGACGGGATACGAAAGATAATTCTGGAACGATGCAACCGCATTTGACGTAATGCAACCAGTAATTCGGTAGCTGATATTCTGCATAATCATTGCTGCTGCTGAAGATTGGCAAATCGTATCCGGGTCTTGACTAGATAAAACTATACTCAAACCATCCTTACGTGCGGTAGCGCAGAGTTCGCCAACCATCGTGCTGAATCCATCCTTACGGAACAACACCGAAAGTTCGTCACCGATAAACAAGCTTTTCGGGTAGGAAAGAGCGACACGCAAACATGCGGCTTTAGCTGCAACTGCCATTGTATAGGAATCTTGGTCGTTACTTAGCCCAGTTAATGCGTAAAATTTAACCATCGGTTCTGGGGAGAAACTGCTGGGAAGTGCGATCGCATTACCCAATGGACTCACCAATAAAGCCGCAATTTGGCTGGTAATTTGATTGATGGCTTGGTGGTCAATTGCTTCGGGTTTTTGGATATTGAGTCGAGCAATGGAACAGAAACGGGTAAAATCCTTTAAGATGGGTATATCTTGCCATTCAGGAGATTTCCAACCCTTGGAAAATGCGAGATTATAACGCTCGATTATGTCTGAATCGCTGAGAAAATTGTCGAGCGATCGCAATAATATCGCGTCAACCCTCTGTGCTAAATGCGGTGCATCCAAACGTCCCATGACGATGACTCCCAGAGCATTACGTATAAACGAACGCCATGATTTCATCCGTGAAGCTCGTTCCTCCGAATCGAAGCTACGTAAATCTGGAGGTTCCATCAAGTTATTGGAAGCACGGGATAAATCGAAATATGCTCCTGCATCTCCTAGTAGTGCGATCGCTGTCTTGAAAGAACTTTCCCCATCAGCTGCGGGGATATCCATTCCCACTACTGGTATTCCCTGCGACAAAGCATCAAGCATAAATCGCCACAGCAATACTGATTTCCCAGAGCCTGTTTTCCCGGTAATTAAGGCATGTTGGGTATGGGAGAATAAGTCGATGTGTACTGGTTTACCTCCACGGTTAGTTAAAAATTCGACTCCCTGGCTATCCAATTCTTTGGGAAGGGTTAAAGGTAAAACTCCCGCAATGGTTTCACTTTCCAGTACCAATCTACGCTCGCTCAAAATTGAACTGGAGTGTAAAATTCTTCTCCACGTGATGGGTAAAGTTTCCAACCAGATTTGCGATGCGATGTGCTTTTCCCGCACTACTTTGGCTGTACCAAAGCTGTTACAGAGTAAGTCACAGGCTAAATCCAAGCTTTCTGTATTTTCGCGGTAAACCAAAAACACCACCGCACAGTTGAGGGGAACTGCTCCTTTGTATAATTTCTTCTGTGCATCAAAACTTTCTTCTTGCTTGATTTCCGCACCTACATCTCTACCACTTCCCTTCAAAAATGCGCGTTCTCTGGCAACCTTGGTTTGTTTTGCTTGACGTTGTAAATTGTCTTCCGTGAGATAACGATTTGCGGGGGAAACTTCCACCCATACTTCGGTATCATGAACATGATTTGCACTCAGTATTTTCCACATCCATGCGATTTGTTCTTTCGCACTTATCCAAGCGGGTACGGTATCTGCCATCGTTAAAACACCGCAGACTTTATCTTTGATGTAGATGCGGTTGGTGCATTGACGATGTTCGGGACAGGAACTTCTACCTCTTTCTCCGGTAATTAAAATTGTTGTGGCATGTTTAAAAGAGTTTTGAATTTCTGTTAGTTGAATACCGCTATCTTTATCTTCTTGTAAAACTAAAAGCTGAGGGATAGAAGGAGGCGAATATTGATTAAATCTACCCCATAACCACGACCATAATTCTGTATCATTGAGTGGTTTAATTTCCAATCCAGCTTTAGTATTAAACAACATTTCCCATTGTAAAAAGCCCTCAGTATATGCTTTCATTAAAACTTGGCTAAGAAGTTGTTCTTGTCGTTGAGATATACGTCCGGTAAAATTATCTAATAAAAAACGTCCTGATTTAATTGTGTTATAAATTAGTTTAGATAAAGGGTCATTTTTATTTTCCCCAAATGCATCCGCAGTCCAGGTACAAAATATAATTTGCTGCCAAGTTGACCTTGCTCCTTTGCGAGTTAACTCCTGAACTCTTGCTTGTTCATTGCGAATTAAAATAGTTGGTAATTTTAAAGAACAATTTTCAGCAAGATGATTAAGATGTTCTTGCCTAATTAAATCATCTGAATATCTTCCTAAGAGGAATGTGCATTTTTCTCCTGTCAGGATAGATTTCATTCCTTCGGATATTCCAGTTGATATTGCGGTGATTTCTTCAGGGTAAAGTTGGTCATGAATACCTTTAATTTGGAATGCAAAAACGACTTGAAATTTATTCTCGTCAGATATATCACCTTGGTTAAGCAAAAATGCTCCAATACTACGATTATCCCTTTCAATCCGAACCATACAGCAGAGGTCGAGTTCATTTTCAAAGGGTATATATTGTGATTTTTGATTATTTTGGTTTGTAGAGTTGATTGGTTTAATTTGACCTTTCATTATCCTTGTTTTTATAGTTTTTGTTAATACTTATTTACTTCTAACTTTCCTTGTAGGAGACATATAGACGGCTCCACCAACAAGCCAATTTTTACCTTTTGGTTTGCGAAATCTATTAACATATTTATCTGGGTCTTTCCCAGTCACAAACCACCAACTCAAGATTAACCAAAAGCTAATAACTACTACTTTGGGTATTCCCCAACCTAATAATCCATCAAAGATAAAATAGGAAATAGTAATAATGGCAAACCAAGGCAGAATTTGATTGGCTGGAATGGGACCAAATCCTGCTTGTTTACCTAATATCTTATTAACCCTAATTGCTTCTTTTTCTGAAAACATTTAATCTTATCCTCCGGTTGTTCCACCAGTCCCATTACCAATAAAAAGAAAAGTAATTACATCAATTGTGAGAATAATACCAATTGCTAACCCAGCTTGAGTTGCAATTGGTCTCCAATCATTGCCTTGTTGTGCTTGGTTGTAGGCAAATAATGCTGCAACTCCTACTAATAGTAAAAACACCCCACGAATCGCATTGAAAACCAAAGTTATTGCTTGTGGGTCAATTGAACTTGTTCCTCCTGTGGAGCTTTGTTGAGCTATATCAGTTAAAAATTGTTCTAAACCACTTAAGAAAATGGCTTGTGCTGGCATTTCAAAGATTGTTAATGTTGCTGTCAATCCAATGATTAATCCAGCAATATGCCAAAAACGGATTTTGACTTTAACGAAATAGTTGAGATAGGGAATAAAAGCAATTAATCTATTCAAACAGTAAAAAAATAGCGATATAGATAGAATAATACCGACTACAAGAGGTTCTTTTATAGCGACATAAATCAAGCTCAAAAATGAGAGTATAACTGCATTATTATTGATTTGATTTTGTGTCGAACAATATATAACGACAAAAGTATAAGCTTTTGTAAAGCATCGCTTGATTTTCTCCAGCATGATTAATAATAATTTACTAGTTTGTTTATCATTGATATGAAAAACCGTCAACCGCATGATTTAATGCGGTCGAACAATTGGATAGTGTGGATTTAGTGGCAAAGCTTAAGGATTGAATCTGTTTTTTTGTAAAATCACATTTCTCTATGCTCCAATGGTTATATTTTTCATCAACTAACTTAGCAATAAATACTGGCTTCATAGAATTTGAATTAGATGTTAATTCAAATCCTTTTAATGATGTATGTTTGGTGATATCACCAAACAGATTCATTTCAGAAAAATTAAAGTAGAATTGGTATTTTTTATTTGATTTTGGGTCTTTCCATTCTATGTTTTTAGGTCTGCCTCTTGCTTTTAAAGCAACAAATTCTTCTGGTAATATTTTTTGAAAGCGTTTGATTAGCTCTATTCCTGCGGTATGGATATCAAATTTATCTTCTTTGGACAAATTAGATATCAAATAAGTTCCACTTTTGAGACTTAAACCTGCTAACCACAAGCCATTAATTTCATTTTGCGACACTAATTGGTGTGCAACCCCAGTTAAGCCTGGATTTGTTTTAGTTAATCTGGGAGAGATTGATGTAGTAATTTCTGAAACATCAGGAGAAATAATTTGCTCGTCTAGAACTTTTGGCTCTTGTAAGACAGTAATTTCTCCCGTACATGAGGATGGTATTGATATATTTCCTTTTTTTATTGTTAGGAAAATATCGAGAGCATTAGTTTGATTTGGTGGAGTTACTAAATCTCCTCTCCCAGATTTTATGTCGATTTGCTGTTTAAACGAAATGGTTGCCGTAGTTTGTGAAGACGATGCTTTAAATGAAAAATTAAATCCTGTAAGTTTATCCTCCTCAAATACTAAGTTCATTTGAATTTCTCTTCCTCGTTCTAAGCTCAATTCCTTTAATGCTCTTTGGACATCTTTTATTGAGCTTAGTTCTCGTTTGTTATCCAATACCTGGCTAACGATGTCAGAGATGTATTGGAGGTCGCCATAGTCAGTGATAGTTGAGCAATTGACAGCCTCTAGCATCTTTGTTGAGTCCGAAAAATTACTATATTTAGTATGCTCCTAATTCAGTATTTGCTAACTAGTACAAGGACATAAAATGCCTTATGTCAGTAGTCATAAATATTTTTATTGCTAAAGTGATACTGATGTTTATACCTTATGTATTTGAAGACTTACAATCAAATAAATAATCGATTGTAAGTTGTTTTCTCAAAAATATAATATTGCTCACATAATCAAAATTATGTATAAATGAACCAAGATAACCTAAGTTAAGTATCATAGTTTCTGGATTAAATACTCTGGGTACTATCTTTTAATAACTTCTTCTTTGCACTTGATATTTTAAGGACTTCGATCTAAATGAAAAATGCAGAAGTAATTCCTAACTTACCTCATTATCAATTTGTAAATAAGCAAACAGCTGCCCAACTCACAGGTTTATCAAGTGAGACTCTCAAGAGATATCGACGGCAAGGTAAATTACAAAAAGATATTCATTGGATTGCCGTTAATTCTAAAGTCATAAGATATAACATTTCTCTAGTATTGGACTGGCTACAAAATCATAAAAGCAATCCCCAAGCACATCTGAGTGCGATCGCGAATTATCTATCCTCTCTTCCATCAAGCCAGGAAAAACGTAAACGTAATTCTTGATATGAGATATACCTCACGGTAGTAAAAAAATGCAAATTATACTTCGAGCGGTTCACTATTAGCCAAAAGCTCACAGAAAAAACACTAACAGTTGAGGACTCTAATTTTTAGCCGTTTTTAGTCTAAGTCGAAAAATTATGCGTTCAAACAACTCACAAGGACAAAGCATTCATGGGTTCGATTCAGATCAAAAACTCGAATGGAAGGTTGCAATTGGTCTTTTCCCATCCCATAATTAACTCAGATGGAAAAACCATCAACAAGCGCTTTTATCACTCTACTGGGTATGACGATAATCCTTTGGGAAGACAACAAGCAATGGTTTTAGCAGCGAAAATCCAACGTGATATCGATTATGGAGAATTCGATGTCAGTCTAAGCAAGTATAAACCAGCTATTCCCCTCAATCAAATTCCCGTAGTTTCTTCATCTTCTACAAAACTAGACTTACTTGCACTGTGGGAACAGTATGTTGAATTCAAAAAAAACCAAGTTAGCCAATCTACTTATGCGATCGATTATCGAAAATATCGCAATCATATAGCGAGCTTGCCCAGCAAGAATTTAAAAGATGCTGTTGCAATACGTAATTATTTAGTAGCTAATCTCAGTCCCAATTCTGCCAAGCGTACTTTGACTAATATTAATGCTTGTTGTAATTGGGCATTGAAAAGCAACCTCATTGAATCCAATCCTTTTAGTGGTATGGCAAAAGATGTCCAAATTCCCAAGTCTAGTCGTTACGAAAATGACATCAATCCTTTTACCAGAGAAGAACGTGATGCCATCATTCAAGCCTTTGAAGAAAGCAAACTTTATGGTTATTATGCACCTCTAGTGAAGTTTTTATTTTTCACTGGTTGTAGACCATCGGAAGCGATCGCACTTCAATGGAAGCATATCGGTGATAAATTCATTACCATTGAACAAGCTGTTACTGTTAGCTCTACAGGAGTTACCGTAAAGAAAGGACTAAAAACCCAATCTCAAAGACGTTTTCCCATCAACAACCAGCTACGGGAGATGTTGGAATTGATAAAGCCAATTCACTGCAAGCTTGATGAATTTCTTTTCAAGAGTAAGAAAGGAGGGATTGTAGACTTTGGAGACTTTCTCCACCATGCCTGGAGAGGTTACAAAAATCGCCACGGTTCCCACATCGATGGGATTGTAACTAATTTGGTGAAACAAGGGATTGTCAGCGAGTACCGCAAACCATATCAATGTCGGCACACATTTATTACCTTGTGCCTAGAAACGGACATTGATGCAAAAGATGTTGCTAAGTGGGTAGGAAATTCGCCAGAAGTTATTTACAAGCACTATGCAGGTAAGAATGATAACTTGCAAGTACCAGAGTTATAGCATTGAGCAAGTGCGATAAGCGGAGCTTAATGCCAAAGGCATATCGCATTCCAATTCCCATAACCCTGAGAAAGCGCGATCGCATTCCAATTCCCGTAACCTTGAGCAAGTGCGATAAGCGGAGCTTAATGCCAAAGGCATATCGCATTCCAATTCCCGTAACCTTGAGAAAGCGCGATCGCATTCTAATTCTGTAACCTTGAGAAAGCGCGATCGCATTCCAATTCCCATAACCCTGAGAAAGTGCGATAAGCGGAGCTTAATGCCAAAGGCATATCGCATTCCAATTCCCATAACCCTGAGAAAGTGCGATCGCATTCCAATTCCCGTAACCTTGAGCAAGTGCGATCGCATTCCAATTCCCGTAACCTTGAGCAAGTACGATCGCATTCCAATTCCCGTAACCTTGAGCAAGTACGATCGCATTCCAATTCCCGTAACCTTGAACAAGTGCGATCGCATTCCAATCTCCATAACCTTGAACAAGTGCGATCGCATTCCAATTCCCGTAATCTTGAGCAAGTACGATCGCATTCCAATTCCCGTAATCTTGAGAAAGCGCGATCGCATTCTAATTCCCGTAACCTTGAGAAAGTGCGATCGCATTCTAATTCCCGTAACCTTGAGAAAGTGCGATCGCATTCCAATTCCCGTAATCTTGAGAAAGCGCGATCGCATTCCAATCTCCGTAACCTTGAGAAAGTACGATCGCATTCTAATTTCCCGTAATCTTGAACAAGTGCGATCGCATTCCAATTCCCGTAATCTTGAGAAAGTGCGATAAGCGGAGCTTAATGCCAAAGGCATATCGCATTCTAATCTCCATAACCTTAAACAAGTACGATCGCATTCTAATTCCCGTAACCTTGAGAAAGTGCGATCGCATTCCAATTCCCGTAACCTTGAGCAAGTGCGATCGCATTCCAATTCCCATAACCCTGAGAAAGCGCGATCGCATTCCAATTCCCGTAACCTTGAGCAAGTGCGATCGCATTCCAATTCCCATAACCTTGAACAAGTGCGATCGCATTCCAATTCCCATAAACTTGAGAAAGCGCGATCGCATTCTAATTCCCGTAACCTTGAGCAAGTGCGATCGCATTCTAATTCCCGTAACCTTGAACAAGTGCGAACGACTTACGTCGCGCAAGCTTCGCATTCCAATTCCCGCGACTTTTTTAATGTCAAAATCCAGATATTAAGCCTCTCTCCCTGTGGGGGAGAGGTTTGGAGAGGGGTTCTATATTTAATTTTATCATTAACGAGGACACACCTTAGCCGCATCAGGATGGCTAGCCAAATAACCTTCCAACCATACACATCCCTGCGCGAGTAAATTATCTAAATCCAAATTCCACAATTTGATGGTGTAGTCACCTGCAGAAGCGATGGTTTTGCCATCTGGGCTGTAAACGACGCTGTTGACCGAAAATGTATGCCCAGTCAGGGTGGAAATCACTTTACCTGTGGCGACATTCCACAATTTGATGGTATTGTCACGACTTCCAGAAGCGACGGTTTTGCCATCCGGGCTGTAAACGATGCTGTTGACCGAAGATTTATGCCCAGTGAGGGTGGAAATTTTTTTTCCTGTGGCGATATTCCACAACTTGATCGTGTTATCACTACTTGCAGAAGCGATGGTTTTGCCATCTGGGCTGTAAACGACGCTGTTGACCGAAGATTTATGCCCAGTCAGGGTGGAAATTTCTTTTCCTGTGGCAACATTCCACAATTTGATGCTCTTGTCACGACTTCCAGAAGCGACGGTTTCGCCATCCGGGCTGTAAACGACGCTGTTGACCGAAGATTTATGCCCAGTCAGGGTGGAAATTTCTTTTCCTGTGGCGACATTCCACAATTTGATGCTCTTGTCACTACTTCCAGAAGCGATGATTTTGCCATCCGGACTGTAAACGATGCTTTTGACATCAGAGCCATGCCCAGTGAGGGTGGAAATTTCTTTACCTGTGGCAACATTCCACAATTTGATGCTCTTGTCACTACTTCCAGAAGCGATGGTTTTGCCATCCGGACTGTAAACGATGCTGTTGACATCAGAGCCATGCCGAGTCAGGGTAGAAATTTCTTTTCCTGTGGCAACATTCCACAATTTGATGGTGTTGTTATCACTTGCAGAAGCTAAAGTTTTCCTATCGGGGCTATAAACCACGCTGTTGACCAAATTTTCATGCCCAGTCAGGGTGGAAATTTCTTTTCCTGTGGCGACATTCCACAACTTGATGGTGTTGTCAACACTTGCAGAAGCGATGGTTTTGCCATCCGGGCTGTAAACGACGCTGTTGACCGAAAATTTATGCCCAGTGAAGGTGAAAATCTCTTTACCTGTGGCGACATTCCACAACTTAATCGTGTTGTCAACATCACTTGCAGAAGCGATGGTTTTGCCATCAGGGCTGTAAACGACGCTGTTGACCGAATTTTCATGCCCAGTCAGGGTAGAAATTTCTCTACCTGTGGCGACATTCCACAATTTGATGGTTCCGTCACGACTTGCAGAAGCGATGGTTTTGCCATCCGGGCTGTAAACGACGCTGTTGACCCAAGATTTATGCCCAGTCAGGGTGGAAATTTCTTTACCTGTGGCGACATTCCACAATTTGATGGTTCCGTCACGACTTGCAGAAGCGATGGTTTTGCCATCCGGGCTGTAAACGACGCTGTTGACCGAATTTTCATGCCCAGTCAGGGTGGAAATTTCTTTTCCTATGGCGACATTCCACAACTTGATGGTGTTGTCACTACTTGCAGAAGCGATGGTTTTGCCATCCGGGCTGTAAACGACGCTGCTGACCGAAAATGTATGCCCCTCTAAGCGATTTTTCTCGCGAATGTTTAATAAAGTGGTCTGTAAACTAAACACAGGACTATACGCGGGATAATCAGCTAGAGATTTTTTATCTTTAACTAAACTTTTCAACTCCCTTCCAGCTTTCATTGCTAACAGCAAATCATCAATATTCGGTTCCTCAGAAACTCGCAATAAATTTATTCCATCTTGTTCTAGTCGTGTAGCTGTAAGAGCAGTTTGACGGGCTGTTTCTGCCTCAACCTTAGCAACCTGCGCTGTTTTTAAGTCTCTTTGTGCTTGTTTTTGTTGTTCCTGTGCCTGGTTTCGCCCCTGTAAGGCAGTTTTTCGGGCATTTTCTGCCTGTTCGCGTTCATTCTTAGCTGTTTGCAAATCCGCTAAAGCTTGCTTTTTATCTCCAGTGGCTTTATTTACTGCGGCTTCGGCTGATTTTACCTTGACATTTGCAACTTGCGCCTGTTGTGTCACCCGTTGCAAATCTTGATTTTTCTGGTTTACTTCCTTGGTTGCTGTGTCTAAATAAGCTTGTGCTTGCACAAACTTATCGTTTGCTGCTTTCGTATTCTGCGTTGCGGTTTTTGCTGCATTAATGGCTTTGATTTGTTCTTTCTGCGCCTTAGTAACAGCTTGTTCTGCTGTGTTTTTTTGTGTAGTCACAGCAACCAATTCTTGCTTTGCTTTATCCCGTTCAGAAGTTGCTACAGATTGCTCTTGCTTTGCGTTTCCTGCAACTGCTAAAGCAGCGATCGCACCCACCACAGATAATGCCAATACCCCAATCCCCAGCTTAATTTGTCTCTGGGTTTTTCGTTGTGCTTCACCGAACCTCTGATTGGCGTTCCTTTCTTCTTCTAAAGCTAGTTCTGCTTTCTGTTGCGCCTCAGCCAAAATCTGATTAGCTTCTGTTTGTGCATCCAAAGCACTTTGTACCTTGCGCTTATCAAATTCCTGACTATCAGTTAAAAATCGATCGTCCAAATTACTTAAACTTTTACCAGTCCGCCATACAAGGGCATCCTGCAAAGCTTGTCCCCGCAACAAACGGGATTCATCTTGAAAATTTGAAGTTACCCAGGAATTAAAGTTTTCCGAATAGGGACGCAACTGTTCGAGTATTTTCTCGCACCATTCTTTGTTAAATACTTCCGCGTAAATGCGGTTATAAAATCTTAATTTTCCATCACGCTTTACCACCAACCCCGTCAACCGCAGTTCCATTTGCTCGGAACTGTCATCTGCGTCTATTTCCCCCTGCTGGATAATTTGCTGACACAAACCCAATAATCTACCAGTTCGCTGTTCTCCACTTCGCAAAATGCGATCGCGTATCGTCCTTAAATGCTCTGGTTCATCCTGGGTTTCCCAATTCTTAATTACCCGCTCCCTAACCACATGCTCAATTACTCCCCTCTCCGCTAGCGAAGAGAAGTTTGCGGGAGAATTTTTCTTCCGCAAAACTTCGGGAGAGGGGTTGGGGGTGAGGTTCTTTATTTCCTGCAACAGCAATTTACAAACCTTCTGGGTCAAAAATGGCTGTCCCCCTGTCCAATCCAAAACAGCTTGGAGCAAAGCTTGGGGATTACCAATTTCTGCTAATCCTGGAGCGAGTGGTTGCGCTTCTGCAAACTCAAATCCTGCCAGTGCGATCGCTCTCCCAATATTAAAGGGTGTGCGGTGTTTATCTTGAATTAAATCTGATGGTGTGGAAACCCCCAACAAAGCAAAAGCAAGACGGTTGTATTTCGGGTTATCTGCTCGACGGTTATAAAATTCTCGAATTGCAGCAAAAAAATCATCGGTATTGAACTGCGATCGCAAGCTCAAAATACTGTCAATTTCATCAATAAAAATAATTATTTGCGTATTAATTGACTCTAAAACGACTTCGGTTAAAAAGTTACTAAAACGCTGTGCATAAGGTAATAATTGGTTTTCGCTCCACCAAGTATCAATATCAAATTGGTATAAATTTAAGCCAGTCGCAATACTGTCAATTACCCCCGCATACCATTGTTCAGGGGTTGCATCCACCACACTAATATCGATCGCAGCACAGGCAATTCCTTCTTGCTGCAATCGTTTCATTGTTTGTACCCGCAAGCTCGATTTTCCCATCTGTCGGGAATTGAGAACATAGCAAAATTCCCCTGCTTTCAAGCTTGCATACAGTTCCTCGTCAGCTTGTCGCTTGACGTATGTGAGAGCATCGCTAGGTAAAGTACCCCCAACTTGATACGAGTAATTGGGAACAGGATTTAAACTCATCAATTAACCCCCAAGCGATCGCAAAAATACTGCCGATACAAATCGCATAATGGTGTGACTGTATTCCCCTTAAATTTCACTAATCCCATACTGCGGAGTTTAAACGCTTCCGTTGTTCCTACGTCAACGGGAACCTTAGCTGCAACTACTTTTTTCACCGCAGCTAGTAAATTTATATCTTGCTCTAAATTCAATAAATGCCTTCGCAAATGGTCGTTATAGATTCCTTCCTCAGTTGGTGCTATTTGGATTAACTCTTCTAAATTCATCCTGTCACGGGCAATTTCATACAGCGCAACTCTCACCAAATAGGGATGTCCTCCTACAAGTCGCATTAATCTTTCAACTTGCTTATCTGTCCAATTAATTCCGTGACGTTGTACCAGTTCTTGTACTTGTAATTGATTTAATTCTGGTAGTTCAATTGGTAATCCCACATTAAAAGGGGATTGATTGATATTTAGGGGAATATAAACCTCTTTGGAATGGACAATTACCAACCTCAGCTTTTGCCAAATCGGCTCATTTTTTGCCCGTTCGTGCCACGATCGCAATAAACCAAAAAAATCAGCCGCAATTTCTGGATGCTTAAACACTTCATCTACTTCATCCAAAGCCAAAACGATACCATGCTGAATTTCTGGTAGCAAATACCGCTCGAAGTATTTAGTGGATTTACTCTTGCTACCTAAAACCCCTTGCCAAAAAGCATCCAATTTATCTGGTAAATTGAGTTCGTAAGTAATATTGCCGCAAAACCAGCGCAAAAATCCATCTATGCTAGTGAGAAACTCCGCATCAGCTTCTTGAAAATTCAAAGATGCTGCTTGAAAACCCTTTTGAGTCGCATGATGGAGAATTCGCGACATTAAAGAAGTTTTCCCCATCTGTCGTGGAGCTTTAACACGAATTAACGCACCAGGTTTGAGAATTTCTTGGTAACAATCAGTTTCTATCGGTAAACGTTCGATATAAAAAGAAGATTCGAGAGGAACTTGTCCTTCGGGATTTTCTAAAGGGTATATTAATCTGGGGAAATTACCGTTTTCCAATGCTGGTTTTTCATTATCGACAGGATTACTGACAGCATTACCGTTGGAGTTTGAATCATTATTCGCAGTAATCCGACTTTTTAATACTGGGGTTGCAGACTCAGGAATCCCTTCTAAATCGATCGCGCTACAACCAAACTCATAAGCATCATCATAATTGCGGTTTGCTCCCAAAGCATCATAAAAACCCACTGCAAACTCGATCGCTGCTCTATCCCCAATTATCTGATTCATCCCAATTACACAATCGACATGTTGGTAAATTGCCTCTGCTTGAGCTTCGCTGTAACAGGCATTTAACAAAACACATTCAGTTTTTTCAAATAATCCAAATAACCTTACTAGCGAGTCTGTACTGACTAGCTGCATTTGTCCTGTCGCATTTTCTAATACTAAACCATCTTCCCCCGAACCATGTCCCGAAAAATGGACTATTTCTGGTTCGTGGTCTAAAAGCGCACGACGCAAGTCATCTGGACGTACTGCCCACTTAGTAATAATTTCAAATTTATCTCGATTTTTAGCGCGTTCCAATCCTGCCTGAATTTCCCGCACTTCCTCATCTAGACGCAGCTTTGATGTATTCGTTGGATTTGCTGATAAAATCAGGATTTTCTTCACGTTCCGCTCGACTATTTGATAAATCAGGTTTACATCATGTTTTTAAGTAGTTGCAATCTTAGTTACAATTCAGCTTCAGTAAATTCCGGTAATCACTAGGATTAATTTATGAATGGATTAATAGCAATTTTACACATACTTATGTATATGTATTGATTTCGGGAACACCAATAAATAAATTCTCCACAATTGTAGTGGTAGGGTGAGTCCACTTGGCGGTGAGTCCAGTCGGCGGTGTCGGTTTCCGTCCCGTCGAACTGGCGTTCGCCCTTGGCGTTCCCGCAGGGTACCCGAAGGGTGTCGGTTTCCGTCCCCGAACTTGCCTCAACGGGGGGAACCCCCGCACGGCAGTTCTCTTCGTCAAAGTGGCGTTGGCGAAGCCTGCGCTTTGCGCTTACCTGAAAGGTCTCCCTACCCTCAACGTGATAGTGTCGTTAAGTATATACGATTTGAAGATTTTATTTTCTGGAAGCCCCTTATCAACAGAAATTATGCAATTAGTACACAAGTAGATGTTGTTAGGTACAGCATTTCGTAAATTAGTGACAAAATAACTGACCTACTGGTACAGCTTTGAGAGATTCAATAACGCTACGGACTGTGAAACTTTCTATTAAGTGGGCAGGAAATTTGCCAGAAATTATAGCTTTGTCACCCTTGCAGATTTCGTGAGAAAGAAATTTGGGCAAATTGATTTAGTTCAAACGCACTAGTTTACTGCATTTTTTACCCCAAATTTACCCCAATATATAAGTTTGGGGTAAACACCTGTGCCTTACATTTTTACCCCAAATTTACCCCAAAAGTTGCTCTAAAGTGACCTAAAGTGACCTAAAATTTGAGTAAAGGATTGGAAAGCCGTCCTGGGGAAGACATTAAAAAAAGAGGCTCAAAGCCTCTCAACGCTTATATATTCTTGAAGGCGACACCCGGATTTGAACCGGGGGATGGAGGTTTTGCAGACCTCTGCCTTACCACTTGGCTATGTCGCCGAATAATTGAAAAATTACCTTTACGGCTTTATCAATGCTTTTATTTTTGTAAAATAACTAAAGACATTGAATATTTTTCAACCCAATTATAGTAGCAAAG
>NZ_NTFS01000130.1 GCF_002289455.1 Brunnivagina elsteri CCALA 953 | reverse complement strand
GGTACTGGGAACGGAAAATGTGACGGTAATTTGTACGGATGATTATCACAGGTACGATCGCACGCAACGTTCTGAATTAGGTATTACAGCACTGCATCCCGACTGCAACTATCTTGATGTGATGCAGCAGCATTTGTCCCTACTGCGGATGGGGCAACCAATTTTAAAACCGATTTATAGTCATAAAACAGGAACTTTTGCAGCTCCAGAGTATATTAAACCAAATAAGTTTGTGATTATTGAAGGATTATTGGGTTATTCGACTCGTGGGGCAAGGGATTGTTATGATGTGAGGGTGTATCTTGCTCCTCCCGAACCATTAAGGGCAAAGTGGAAGGTTAAACGGGATACTCTAAAGCGAGGTTATAGCGAAGAGCAGGTTTTGCAAGAGTTAGAAAAACGCGAACCAGATTCTGAAGCTTATATTCGTCCACAGAGAAGATGGTCTGATATTGTGGTGAGTTTTTATTCCCCAGAGGAAGAATCTGAACAAACAAATGGTAATTTGAATGTGCGTTTAGTGTTACGTCCAACTATTCCCCATCCCAATTTTACCGATATTTTAGCATCGGGAAATGGAAATTTGAGTTCGGCAATTCGGTTGGAATTAGACAGGGATATGGGTAAACCTGTCGATGTTTTGGAAGTTGATGGTCATGCTACATTAGACCAAGTGAATAAATTAGAACAGATTATTTGTTCCGATATGCCACATTTGAAAAGTGTGTGCGATCGCGAAGCAAATCCCGAACTTGGTAAAATCGCTGGTACTACTGGTGAAACCTTACAAAGCTATCCACTAGCATTAACTCAATTATTGATTACTTATCACATGCTTAGAGCTACTCAAATTCATGTTTAGTTTGTAGTATTAATTGTAGGTTGGGTGAAGACGCATGAAAAATACTAAATTTTTACGGCTATTATATTTTGCGTCGTAACCCAACACAAGATTTCGGATTGACGAGAAGGATTAATATTGGCTTCCATTAACCTGTGGGAATACTTTGTATAGATTTTAGTTAATTGTAATTCTCAATTAATTCCCAATTAATTATCAAGGGGAATAACATCATGAAACCGCGAATAGTCAATACAACGTTTACCATCGCTTGCTTTCGATAAAATATCCACAAAACGCATATTCCAAGCTATTTCTTCGGCAATAAATGAGTGACGTGCGTGAATTGGTTGCGAGACTGTTTCATCAATTCCGGTTAGAGTCACAACAATCTCCATTTCACTTTCAATCATTTCTTCTGGTGTGATTCCAAATAGTGGACTTTCTTCGTTTATTTGATGCATTACTAACCAGGAAAGTGCAAATAGAGGTGATTGACTGCGAACTAGTGGTATATCATAAAAACGCCGCATTAAATCACCTTCCTTGGTTAATTCACTCTTCACAAGACTAACCCGAACTTGCGCTTCTAAAATCCAATTTTGGCGCTTGTTCGCAACTCTAAACATCAAAGTTGGTAATCCGTTGTGTGGTGCAATTAAAGCGATTCGACTGAATATTACCCTGGCTTTAGGTAGGGAAAAACGAGCAAACATGATTCCGCTTGCCATTGCTAAACCCAATAACCCTAATAATGCTTCGATAGTAACTAGTACATTGGCATATGTTGTTTTTGGATACATTGCCCCATAGCCAATGGATGCCATTGTTTGCACGCTGAAAAAAAATGCGTCGAGAAAGTTTCCCGAACGAGCGTTTGCAATGCCATCTCCACCTAAAAGATATGCCCAGGCAAATAGAATGTTAGCAATTAAATAGCCTAAACTAACAATGCCAATAAATTTAACCCAAGAAAGTTTTATCAGTACATGGTATAAATCGTAGCGCCAACGCTGGTATGATAATCCCTTACGGACGACGTTAAAGCCTCCATCTCGATTAATCATCCGAGGTTTTGGGGAGGTTTGACGGTGGTTTTTGGTCATGTTTTGCTGCGCGATAAGTGCAACTTAACGCCAAAGGCGTTAAGTTGCCATAAGCTAAGAATCAGTATATTTCCTATTATCTAATAATTTAGGCAATCGGCAACAGGCATTTAGCAATTACCCATTCTTCTATTACCGATTAATAATTACACCAAATCTTGAATCATCTGTTCTAATTCAAGATGATGGTTTCCTTCTTCTTCGATCATGTTGCTGATAAATTCGATTAACTCTGGATTACTTTCTTGCACAGAAGATAATAATTGTTTGTACATTTCTATCGCTTTTTGCTCATTACCCAAATGACTATAGATAAAGCTAGCTTTGAGTGATTCATTATCATCTGAACTAATTCAGTATTGCTATTGACAAGAAATATTACACATACTTTATTGAAAACAAGTTGTAATAAATTAAACATTACTTCATGTATTGTTAACCATTTATGTATACGTGGTATCACGTATAATACTGACTTGACCTCAGTCTGGAGGAAAATGCAAAAAAAAAGAAACGATGCACTAATGCACCGTTCTCGGATTTATATTGATGGTCAACAAAACCAAAAATTCAGGCTTCTACAGTCGAATTTTCGCTCTCATCGCTAGTTTCAGTAACTTCGGTCTTTTCTTCTGTCTCTTCAGAAACAGGTTCAGCTTCTACTTCCGGTTCAATTTTGGCAGCAACTGGAGGTTTGGGTTTTGCTGGACGTGCTAGTGCTGGATTAGAAGGGACTTTCGACTCTTCTGAGTCAAATGACTTTCTGCCTTTACCCTCACGCTTGTTGCCCCTTGGAGCGCGAGATGCCTCCGGCATTAAGCTCGGCTTATCGCGATTCGATTTTTCCGGCATCGCATCTAAATTCTCAGATTCACCTTCAGGATTTGACGGGCGATCTGATTTCTTGATTGGTTTTTCTACCATTGTGAATTTATATTAAATCATCTCGTATAATACACCGCTTTCCTGTGGGGGGAAAGGGGAAAATAGAGACACGATATATCGCATCTCTACATTTCTAACTCAAATAATGTCTATCCGTTGGGGAAGAGACGAGCGATTTCCGAATCTTCTTCAAATGCGTTAGTGCCAAATTCTTCCCCTAATACCATTTCGTTACCAGCTTCGGCTTTTTTGGCTTGAGCTTCTTCCCCCCAAACATCCATCAACACATCACTAAAAGCATTTTCTTCTTCGGATGTATTAATATCTTCGAGAGCGTTATATTCCATTTTTGCTGCACTTGCTTCAATATCAAAAGAAATATCAGCACCAAAATCCTCATTTGCTTCGGCAACAGACATATTTTCTTTGCCAAATCCAGAAACTTCTGGTTCAGAAATACTAGCCATCGACATTGGGTTAGCGTAGTTCTCCGCAGGAATCCCGTCTTCGTTTCCCAATACATCCGCAGCCATCAATGATTCCACACTTACAGCATCAGTAAAATTACTTGTGACAGCAACTTGTGTCGCACCAGTAATTTCACTTGCCATGATGTCAGATTCTTCTTCGACTGGTGGAATTGCGGAGTTACCAAGAGCCATATCCGGATCGAAGTGCAAACCTAATACTTCGATGAGGGTATCAGCATCTGGGTTCAATTTTGAGAAAGGCAACATCAACTGGGATAATTTTGGCTCTAGGGCGTTCGCTACCCCTAAAATTAGGTAAGAAGGTGGACGCTTGCCTCCGTCAGGTGTGTAAACCGATTCTACCTGCATGTGCAGGAGAATCCAGTCGCGGTTAGCCTGGAAAAATTGCAACCACTTTTGCTTTAGAGATTCTGTGAAGCTGTAAAAGAATGCCATATTGCCCCTATCCTGAAAAAGTATGAATGATTTATACAATCATTAAGTCTAATTCCTCTTCCGGATTAGTAACTGGGGGTTTACCCGGATTTAAGTAAAAACCGGATAACAAAGCGAACAACTCTGTATCTGGGTAATCGTTGGGAATTACTCCTTTAGGACGCGCTAAAATTTGCTTGGTGATTCTGAAATGGTAGTCACAGGAGTAGTTTAGCTTATTGTTGCTCTCTGCCAGTTCAAACAGTGTTTTCTCTCCCTTGCGTAAAATACGGGTATCCTCTATTAATGGTAGTATTTCTAATACAGGTATGGGGACTGATTCTATGTACCTATTGATGAGGTCGCGTTTTCAGGTGCGATCGCTATATAAGTAGGGTATTAATCTACAAAAAATATTTATTATTACAATTACTATAAATGTGATGTATAAAATCAAGAAAAAATCAAGAGAGACGCGATATATCCCGTCTTTACGAGACGTTTTTTTGGCTGGTTTGGATTTCCTGGAGTGTTTGCCATCCTGGTTCCCATAGTCCACGATCTTGTAAAATTGTGGCGTTAATCCAAAATTTGACGTTAGGATCGCAAGATGATGTCATTTCTGCATAAACCCATTTTCCTTGGTTTTTGCGGTTGATTACTTGAAAATGTCTCCATCCATCCACTTTTTGCTGTGCTGTCCATTTGGAACCGAGTAAGTAGGGAAATTTTTGTTTTTTGGGTTTAGTCATATTTTTTGTATATATTAATATCTTTTAACATATATTAATATAACCAAAAGTCGGGAATGTGGGAAATAGCTGATTCTGGCTTTAGGGTTGGGGACGTAAAGATTTTAATTTTGCGATCGCATCATTATAACTGGCTTCTTCTCCTTTATCTTGGAAGAATTGTGCTGCTTTCTCGAAGTCTTCAATTGCATCAGGAATTTTGCCTAAGTCGGTACGAACTAGTCCGCGATTGTAGTAAGCTAAGGCGTAGTTGGGATTAAGTTCGATGGCTTTGGTGTAGTCGTTTACCGCATTTTGATAAAGCCCTTTTGCTAAGTAGGCATTACCACGATAATTATATGCTGATGGGTCTTTTGGATCGAGTTGAATGGCTTTTTGGAAGTCTTTGATAGCAGCTTCAATATCGTTATTTCTCAAGCGGAAATTTCCCCAATGGATGTATGTATCTGGGAATTTGTCATCAAGTAAAAATGCTTGATTGTAATCAGTGTAAGCTTTTTGTGTGTCTCCTGATTCGCTATAAACATCACCTCGCATTAAGTAGGCTTTAACATGTTTAGAATCGAGTTCAATTGTTTTGCTAAAGTCTTTTTTTGCGGATTGTCTTTGGTTGATCTGAAAGTTTGCTAAACCGCGTTCGTAATAATATTCTGGATTATCAGGTTTTAATGCGATCGCTTCATCAAATTCTTTGATTGCTTCGAGTTTTTTGCCTTGTCTACGGAAGATTTTTGCCCGTTCTAGATATGCTGCTGCATAGTCGGAATTTATTGCGATCGCTTGATTGAAATCTTCGATTGCACCTTGTTTTTCTTTGATTTGAGAACGAGCTAGTCCTCTGGCATAATAAGCGTCAGCATTTGTAGAATCGATGGCAATGGCTTGGCTAAAGTCGGCTATGGCTCCATTATAATTACTGAGAGTATATAATGTGAAACCACGGTCGTAATAGGCATTGGCATCTTTGGGATTTAACCTAATAGCTTCACTGGAATCAGATTGGGCTTTTTCATAATTTTCTAAACGATAAAAAGCATCTCCACGCTGGTTATATGCTTGGGCATAATCGGGATTGAGTTTGATTGCTTGGGTCAAGCTTTCAATTGCACCTTGATAGTTTGCTTGTTGGTATTTATCTGCACCTTGTTCGTAAATTATTTTAGCGTGTTCGATATCTCTTGGTGCGACTAGAAACCAACTAAATATTCCTACTAAAATAAAACTGATAATTCCAGATAACAAGACAATATTTACTTTTTCTGGAGGCTGAAAATTCCAGAAAAAAGACTTATTTTGTGGGGATTGAATATCTTTTAATACTTCACTTGCTGATTGATAGCGATGACGATAATCTAAACGCACCATTTTATTAATGATTCTCGCTAAATTAGCGCTAACTTTGCGATTATAATGCTGCCAAATTATTTCTCCAGTCAGGAAATGTTTGGGACTATTTATTCCGGCTATTTCCTTTGCTGATTTACCCGTTAATGCCGCGATCGCAATTATTCCTAAAGCGTAAATATCGCTATTAAATCTGGTTTTTCCATGCAATTGCTCTATTGGCATATATTCACTTCTGCCAATGTGATGGATGGCTTTTCTAATGCCACCAAAGTCAACTAATACTAACTGTCCATCTAGATGACTCTGAATAATATTGGTTGGTTTCAGATTTTGATGAATTACTCCGTGATGATGGATAAATTCCAGAATTTTGAGAATCTCTGACACAATACTTATGACTGCTTTTTCCTGGAGAATTTTCCCTTTGCCAATTTCTAAACTTAGGGGATTACCAGGAATATATTCTTGAACCACATAAAAATCACGATTTTCCTCCCAGTAAGTAAATAATTCCTGAATTTGCTCTTGTGTTTGTGCAAGCTCTTGTAAAGTCTCAATTTCACTCTCTAATAAAATTCTTGCATGGTTTAATACTTGCTCGTCCTGACTGCGAAGAAATAGTTTCTTCACTATATAATATAGTGAATTAGAGTCTGTTACGTCGGCTGCAAGATAGCTCTCGCAGACTGCATTTGCACTCAGCAACTGAAGAATTTGGTAGCGTGCATTTAACAGTTGAGACATCAGGAAATTTGTTTTTATTTATTACCTACATTCTTCATTTTATGAAGTTCTGCTGAAATTAAAATAGGTACTTGTGTTCGATGAAACATTAGCTTGTAAAGATTATGAAGCTTTTTACAATGTGTTATGAATTTCATCGAAATATGCAAGAGATAAAAACCGCAGATTCACGCTGATAAATATAGATGGAAAATTTATTGAAAGTTTGCATTCACAAATGTGGTGTAAACAGCATAGAAAAGCCAAAATAGAAGTAAGGATTTGATCAAAGAAAAAAGTCTTGGCTGAATAAGGAGTCTGTAAAGAGTGGTATTACAAGTCGAAACAAACGTTTATGAAGCGAAAACCCAGGAGATTGCGAAACAATTGCTCGCAGCTACCCAAGAAAATCGTTCGTTTTTAGGGAACCTGCGCGATCAAATGCGTTTGGATGATAAATTATTAGATTGGGCGATGAGTAATCCGGGTTTGAGGGTACAGTTATTCCGCTTTATCGATACTTTACCTGCTTTAAAAAATGATAAATCGGAAATTGCCGCACATTTACAGGAATATCTCGGTGATGATTCAGTAGAATTACCGAATGCCCTCAAAGGAATGTTAAATTTTGCTAGTCCCGATTCGATGCCGGGACAGGTAGCAGCAACTACAGTCACAAAAGCGACGGAAACCTTAGCACATAAATATATTGCGGGTGAAAACATTAAGCAGGCTTTGAAAACCATTGAAAGTTTGCGTCGAGATAAAATGGCTTTTACAGTAGATTTACTGGGTGAAGCTGTAATTACGGAAACAGAAGCGCAATCTTATTTAGAGCGCTATCTAGATTTAATGCAACAATTAACCGCAGCTTCTAAAAGTTGGAATAAAGTCGGGCAAATTGATGAAGCTGATGGGGAATTAATTCCGAAGGTACAAGTTTCCGTCAAATTAACGGCTTTTTATTCCCAGTTCGATCCTTTGGATGCCATTGGTAGCGAGGAAAAGGTAAGTTCACGGATTCGGGTTTTGTTACGACGTGGGAAGGAATTGGGTGCTGCTGTTCACTTTGATATGGAACAGTATGGATACAAAGATATTACTTTTAGTATTCTCAAGAAGATTTTACTCGAAGAAGAGTTTCGCGATCGCACCGATATCGGCATGACTGTCCAAGCATATCTCCGTGATAGTGAAGAGGATGCCAGGGGTTTGATTGATTGGGCAAAGCAGCGTGGGAAACCAATTACAATTCGTTTGGTGAAAGGTGCTTACTGGGATCAGGAAACGATTAAGGCTGAACAAAGGCACTGGCAGCAACCAGTTTATAACGATAAGGCGGCAACTGATGTGAATTTTGAAAAGATTACACAATTGTTGCTCGAAAATTACCAATATGTGTATGCAGCGATTGGTAGTCATAATGTGCGATCGCAAGCTCGTGCGATCGCGATCGCTGAGAGTTTGCAGGTTCCTCGTCGTTGTTTTGAGATGCAGGTATTGTATGGGATGGGGGATAAGTTGGGGAAAGCTCTGGTTGATAAGGGTTATCGGGTACGGGTTTATTGCCCTTATGGTGATTTGCTGCCGGGGATGGCTTATTTAATTAGAAGATTGTTGGAGAATACGGCGAATAGCTCGTTTTTACGGCAAAATTTGCAGAATGTGGCGGCTGAGGAGTTGCTTGTGGCTCCGGAGGTTAGTTTGTCTCGCGCAAAGACGCAAAGACGCGAAGAGGAGAAGGGGGAAAAGAATTATTTTGTTGGTGTTGCTGATACTGATTTTGCTGGGGATGGGGAAAGGAAGATGGCACAGGAGGCTTTTGGGTTGGTGCGTGGGCAGTTGGGTAGGATGTATTTGCCGTTGATTGATGGTGAGTATGTACAAACCCAGGATGTTGTGGAGTCGTTGAATCCGTCGAGGTTTGAGGAGGTTGTTGGGAAGGTTGGACTTGCTAGTGTGGAGCAAGCGGAAATGGCGATGCAAGCTGCAAAAAATGCTTTTCCTGGTTGGAGGAAAACACCTGTAAGTCAACGTGCGGGGATTTTGCGGAAAGCTGCTGAGTTGATGGAGCTGCGACGGGCAGAACTTTCGGCTTGGATTGTTTTGGAAGTGGGTAAACCTGTACGGGAAGCTGATGGGGAGGTTTCGGAAGCGATTGATTTTTGCCTTTATTATGCTGCGGAGATGGAACGGCTGAATGAAGGTGTTAGTTATGATGTGGCAGGGGAAATGAATAAGTATATTTACCAGGGTCGTGGGATTGCGGTGGTGATTTCTCCTTGGAATTTTCCCCTTGCGATCGCGGCTGGGATGACTGTGGCGGCTTTGGTGACGGGGAATTGTACGATACTTAAACCTGCGGAAGCTTCTTCGGTAATTGCGGCGAAGTTTGCGGAGATTTTGGTGGAGGCGGGGATTCCGAAGGGTGTGTTCCAATATCTACCTGGTAAGGGTTCGGCTGTTGGTGCTTATATGGTGAATCATGTAAATACCCACATTATTGCTTTTACTGGTTCTCAGGAAGTTGGTTGCCGAATTTACGCGGATGCGGCAACTTTGAAAATGGGTCAAAAGCACATGAAGCGGGTAATCGCGGAGATGGGTGGGAAGAATGGCATTATTATCGATGAGAGTGCTGATTTAGACCAGGCTGTTGTTGGTGCAGTGCAATCATCTTTTGGATATAGTGGACAGAAATGTTCAGCTTGTTCGCGGGTTATTGTTGTGGAAGCTGTGTATGAGGAGTTTGTCCAGCGTTTTGTGGAAGCGACAAAATCTTTGAATATTGGGGAAGCGGAGTTACCAAGTACTCAAGTTGGTCCTGTAATTGATGATAATGCGCGATCGCGTATTCTGGAGTATATAGAGAAGGGTAAGGCTGAATCTACCCTAGCGCTGGAGATGTCCATTCCTGAGAATGGTTATTATGTACCTCCGACGATTTTTAAGGATGTCCCAGCTGATGGGATAATTGCCCAGCAAGAAATTTTTGGTCCTGTTGTTGCGGTAATTAAAGCAAAGAATTTTCAGAAAGCTTTGGAAATTGCTAATGGTACAAATTTTGCTTTGACAGGTGGTTTATATTCGCGAACTCCTTCCCATATTGAACAAGCACAAGCAGATTTTGAGGTGGGGAATTTGTATATTAACCGTACAATTACGGGGGCTATTGTAGCTAGACAGCCGTTCGGTGGTTTTAAATTATCGGGGGTTGGTTCTAAAGCTGGTGGTCCAGATTATTTGTTACAATTCCTTGAACCTAAGACAGTGACAGAAAATATTCAGCGTCAGGGTTTTGCACCAATTGAAGGAGCAGAGTAGAGACGTTCGTAGAGACGTTCCGATGGAGCGTCTATGTTTTTGATTTGGGATTGATTATTTGTTGATTATTTCAGGAAGGTGGGCATTGCCCATCTTCTTTTATACTGCTATTGAGTAAGGGACTTCCAGAAAATAAAATATCCCAATTATATAATTATCAATCGTATCATTCTTAGGGCTGGGTATCCCCGCCCCTTATATATTGGGACTTGTATTGCTGGAACCCGGATTGCTGTTTGGCTATTAGTTGAAGCTCGTCGTCTTGGCATTACTGAAGCTCAACTTTTGCAAGATTATCCTCATATTAGTGCTACTGATTTGGTTAATGCTTGGATATATGCAGATGCTTATTCTGAAGAGATTGAAACTGCTATTCATGCCAATGAGGTTGCTTAGATAACATAAAGATTCTCTCACTTTGAAAATTTGCTGCGATCGGCTGCCTGCCAAATACCCTTTGAAAGCAAAAATCTAGAGGAATATATTATGTTTAGTCGCCTAGAATCAAAATCTCATTCTTCAGAGAGAGAACAAGCTGCTAGTTTGCTGCAATTATTGGGATGGGAAGGGTTTTGGATACAATTTGTTTTAACTGTTGTTGCTGGACTGATTTTAGGTTTCGCAATTCTTAATCCCACCCTGAATCTCAGGCTTAGATCGCTTTCATCTGGTGCAAGATGTGGTGGATCGTATCCCGCATTTAGGCGCTAAGGGGGACTACCTGAAACAGATGATGCAGGACAAGCTGATTGAGCATAAGCACTATATTGATGTACACGGCGAAGACTTGCCGGAAATCCACAATTGGAAATGGAGTGCGATCGCAACGCCGATAGAGAAATTGTTGATGGAAAAAACACCTGTACCTACTTGAAACGAGTCAAAGGAGGTCAAGATGCCTATTCATTTTAAGGAAGAAAACGGCGGGAAGATTCTTGTCGTTACCATAATTGAGCCAGCGACCCTCATCCCAGGAGACCACCATGCAAATTCAAATCAGAACTGACCACAACATCGAAGGTCATGAGGCGCTGGCCGATTGGGTCAGTAGCGTCATCAAGGATGCACTGAGCCGAGTCAGCGATCGCATCACTTCCGTCGATGTTCACCTAAGTAATCAGAATAGCGATCATCACGAAGACGGCAATGACAGTATGCGCTGCATGATCGAAGCCCGCCTCGAAGGACATCAACCCCTCGCAGTTACCGATCAGTCCGCGACCTTAAATCAGTCCGTTGACGGTGCTGTCGAGAAATTAACCCACTTGATTGACCATACTCTGGGACGGCTAGAGCATCAAGCCAACCATCGGACTGATCCGCCTCTATCGCGATCATCCTAGTCCTGAATTAAGCCTGCTAGACATTGCCCAGCCTCGAATTTCCAGGCTTTCAGTGATTCAAAATGGCTTATTTCAGTGACACTCAACTTTTTAGATGACTTGAATGAACAAAGGAGATATCAATGAGTACACAAGTAGGACTGTGGATTGACCATCATAAGGCTGCGATCGTGGCTGTGACGGAGAAAGGAGAAGAGACTAGCGAGATACTCTCGCAAGTAGAAAAACAACTACGACGGTCGGGCGATTCACCCCTGAAAGGTCCTTATGAAGCGCTTCAGATACCCGCCGACGATAGCCGTCAGAGGGCACGCACGAGAGAACTCGATACTTACTATGACGAGGTTATTGTGCATATTCGAGATGCCGACTCGATTCTGATAATGGGGCCAGGTGTAGCCAAGCATGAACTGCAAAAGCGGATGGAAGAAAATCGGCTTGGGGACAGGGTGGTCGGGGTTGAAACGGTTGATAATCTGACCAAACCTCAGCTCGTAGCCAAGGTTCGACAGCACTTTGCCACATCGCACTCGGAAAGCCGATCGAGTTAGGCGCACAAATACTTCGATAATGCTGATACCACGGAAGCACGACAGTGGTTGGACGCAGCATAGCGATGGGAAAGTCACCACTGGAGATGGAAAAACCCAAAATGAATCGGGTGCAGCTCTTGTCATAATATGAAGATTGGGAATCAGACAACGATTGTGAGTAACGGTGGATTGGTAGAACAACGAGCCTGAGTCAGGCGATTCAGCAAAGGAACACCATTGGAATATAAGGGTAGATGATTGCGCTTATATTCTTGACGTAAATGGAAACGCCAATATTCATCCCAATCACCGCTAACATGGAGAGAACGAAGACGCAAAACAGCTTCCGCACCAGTAAGACTCCATCTAGCACCAGTGATATCCATCAACTCTTTGACTAAGTGACGGCAAGCACACTCAATTACTCCCGTGGCAATGGGAAAACCTGCATTCAAATAGCAATCGTATTTGAGATAGGCTTTATTGTTAAGCAGATAGTTAGCACATTTATCCACTGCCGCACGCTGTTGAGTAGATAGTTGCTGTAAGGTGGCACTACGGCGAATACCAGAAGCAACTAAACTTGATTTACCTTGAAGAATCCCCTTCAAAGGTTTATTTACCCAGTTTTCCGCTTCCTTAATAGTATGGGAATGGAAGGCAAATGCAGCTTTCCAGAGATACTCGATTACATGGATAATATCAAGAACAATAGTTAGTTTTACCTTCTGTTTTCGTGAAAACTTTTTCAGCAGGCTCAATTGTGTTTTATTACCATCAACTAAGGCAACGATGTTTCTGTTGATTGGGGTCGCGATGTGATGCCTCTTTAAATGCCTCTTTAACGAATCCGGCTCTGCCTCCAAGCTTGCCCAAACACGTTTATTCTCAGGTTTGGGACGCTTTAAGGTCGAAGCAGGCTCACTGGCGGTAAGAATTTGCTCTGCGGATAAATGGGTCAATAGTATAAACTGAGGCGACCGTTGCCATCCGTTTGGAATTACGTTTTTCTCCCTTAGTTAGCCGTTTATCTAGCTTTTTGTGTGCATTTAATGCCCGTTTCTGTGTTGCTGGACGTAAATCCTCGCGATCGCATAATCACTCCTTTTCCATCGGTAGTGATAACTAGAATTTCCCCTTTTTGCTCTAATTGGTTCGATTCTGCTTGCCTTGCGCTATAGAACGAATCAAAGTCAACAGAACTTAATCTGGCTAATTGCTCGACTTGCCGTTTTTGTACTTTTGCTGCCGTGGTTTTCTTGATTGTTTCTACTGTCTGAGTAAACCCGTTTAATGCTACTTCTGCTGCTATTCGTTCCCTGATTCCGTAGGAGTATTGTTCTACTGGTAAGTTTAGTTCTGCGTCTAAGGGGCTTAAATTGACTATTTTTCTTTGTAACCGATACGATGAACTATTACCGTTGCCAGGGAAACTAATTCGTGTGGTACGTCCATCTACATAAACAAAGAGAAAATTTTCATGAGTCAAGTAACTGTAAAAATTGCTACTTCAACAAACGAATTTGCAGCAATTGAAGAAATCAGAAAAACAGTATTTCAGGAGGAACAAGGAGTTGATGCGGTATTTGACTTCGATGGACTTGATGAAACTTGCGATCGCTTAATTGCGTCATTGAATGGTGAGTTCATCGGTACTGTCAGAATTCGGGTTTTAAATCCGGAAATGGCGAAAATTGAACGGTTAGCTGTTCTCAAACAAGGAAGAGGATATGGTATCGGCAAAAAATTAATGGCAGAAGCTTTAGAAATCGCTAAGAGTAAAGGAATTTTAGAAGTGGTTATTCATGCTCAGGAATATATCAAACCTTTGCATCAACAACTAGGATTTGAGGAATATGGTGATGTCTTTGTTTCTTCAGGTATCCGTCATGTGAAGATGAGAAAAGTAATCAAAAATGAGGAATGAGGAGTTATGAGTTAGGAATTAGGAGTTTATAAATATTTGCTTTTTCCCTTCCCTTTAAAGATTCTGAGTGTTGCAAAGTGATTAAACGTTCCCTGTCTTTCCATCGTCTTCCGAGAAATGCGTTAATACTAATACTTATTTGGGGTTTAGGTGCAATATGCGATCGCATTTGGATTTCCCTCGACAATTCTATACCTGCTTGGGATCAAGCTGATTACCTCACGGGAACGTTAAATTACCTCGCAGCTTTGCAAAATCCCCAATTCGGGAATTATGAATGGTGGCAAAGTCTTTGGTTACTATCTTCTAAAATTCCTCCCCTCACTTACATTGTCACGGGCATTCTTCAAGGTATTTTTGGTGTCGGGCAAGACCAAGCAATGCTCGTAATGTTACTGTTTAGCGGCATTCTTATCTCTTCAGTCTATGGCTTAGGTAAAGTCTTATTCAATTCAACCGTTGGTTTATGGGCAGCAGTACTGTGCCAAATTCTACCAGGACTTTATACCCTACGTCTGGAATTTCTCCTCGATTATCCCCTCGCAGCAGTAGTTACATTTAGCTTTTTTTGCCTCACACTTTGGCATTTTCAGCAAGAGGGAAGACAAACTTCATTTCCCTCACTAATAAAATCCTCACTTTTAGCTACATTATTCGGAATATCTCTCGGATTAGCTTTATTAGTTAAACAAACGGCATTATTTTTCCTATTTACTCCCATTA
The DNA here is from genome assembly GCF_002289455.1 of Brunnivagina elsteri CCALA 953. Taxonomy (GTDB): domain Bacteria; phylum Cyanobacteriota; class Cyanobacteriia; order Cyanobacteriales; family Nostocaceae; genus Brunnivagina; species Brunnivagina elsteri. The sequence goes on along the minus strand of NZ_NTFS01000130.1, from coordinate 1,159 downwards.
TTTGGGTAGGAATAGTGACTGTGCTTAAGTTGCGCTGGGTGAAATTGCTTCAGCTAATTGCTAGTTTGTGGGTATCAACTTGGATATTTGGTGGTTGGTATCGCACTAACTGGTTAACCATTTTGACATCAGGAAAACGAGCAACAATTGATTCCGCGATCGCAGAAGGTGATGCACCTTTAAATAGTATTAATGCGTGGATGTATTATTGGCAACAATTACCGCAACAAGTATCTTTGCCTTTGTTTTTAGTACCAATATTTTCATTGTTATTTTATTTGGCAAGATTTGGAGAAACAAGGACAAATTCTCAAGATGGAAAAGGTGAAAATTCCCAATATCAATTAACTATTTCCCAATCTATCAAATGGTTAGGAATATTCTTAATTGGAGCGTATTTTTTCTCATCTTTGAATATGAATAAAGATGCGCGTTACATAATACCTTATTTACCAGCATTCGCGGTATTTTTAGCCTATGGATTAACAAGGTTTCAAAATTTGTTGGGAAAGCGTATCCGTTGGGGAACCTTGGGTTTGGCAGTTTTACTCATGGTGTTAAATTTGTTTCCCATTGGTGGGTTTGCAGGGGGTTTGATGACGCAAGCATTAAGTTCTCAAGCAAAACATCGTCCACAAATGCTTTCACTAATACCCCACAAAGAAGTGATTGCGGAGATTATTCGTACCGAACCTTATTTGCGAGCAACATTAGGGGTTTTACCTTCAACCGCTCAAATTAACCAACACAATTTAAATTATTACGGTGCATTGGCAAATTTCCAAGTGTATGGACGACAGGTAGGAATTAGGGAAAGACAAATAGAACAAGATGTGCGATCGCTTTCTTGGTTCCTGACAAAAACCGGGGAACAGGGTTTGGTTCCCAAATCTCAAGCTGCCATAGTTCAAGCTGTGGAAACATCACCCAATTTTGAAATCCAACGCACATGGAAATTAGCTGATGACAGTATTCTCAAGCTTTACCATCAAAAAGAACCATCCGTCGAAGTCATATCCCGTCCACTTGAATATTCATCACTAGAAATTATTCACGAAAAAAATATCCTACCAACTCCTGTCACTTTAACCCAGCTAACCCTTCCTGAAAGCGCTTCTCCAGGTGTTCCTATTCCCGTAACCTACAGATGGTCTAGTTC
>NZ_NTFS01000013.1 GCF_002289455.1 Brunnivagina elsteri CCALA 953 | reverse complement strand
TTATTAATATAAAAAATGGCTTGTCTTCTGGCTTGCTTCATATCCCTGACTTCTGGGAAAGGGATATATAGTATATGTTTCCAATTTCTAATTCCCAATTCCCAATTCCCAATTACCCACTAACAATTAACTCTTTTAACATTCTCCTTAAACTTTGTCGCCAATGTGGTGCATAAGTTCCTAAAACTGAAGATATTTTGATACCAGATAATACTGAATAAGCAGGACGATTTGCTGGTGTGGGATATTCGGCTGTGGTAATGGGAATTACTCGCCGAACTTTGAGGGGAAAACCGAGATTTTCAGCTTCTTCAAAAATGGCAACAGCAAAATCATACCAACTCGCAATACCACTATTGGTATAATTGTAAATACCGCTTATATTTTGAATATTGTGAGTATTCTCATTAATTTGAATAATTGATGAAATCGCATTCGCAATGTCTTTTGCCCATGTGGGAGTGCCAATTTGGTCGGCAACAACTCGGATTTCTTCACGTTCTCCCCCCAATCGCAGCATTGTTTTCACAAAGTTTCCTTTGCCGCAACATCCATATACCCAAGCTGTGCGAAGAATTAAATAATTATCAAGAATTCCTTCAATTGCCTTTTCCCCTGCGAGTTTGGTTTTACCGTAAACACTCACAGGGTTGGTAGGATGAGTTTCTGAATAGGGTTGGCTATTGTTACCGTCAAATACGTAATCTGTGGATATATGAATCAGAGAAGCACCTATTTTTTTGGCTGTTTCTGCCATGATTGCCGTTGCAGTTTCATTTATCGCTGTGGCAATTTCTATTTCATTTTCAGCTTTATCTACCGCAGTATATGCAGCAGCATTAATGATAATCCGTGGTTTATATTGCGCGTTAGCGTTCGGTGAAACCGTTCCCGTAGGGTAGCTCAACGAAGTTATCGCATTGATTATACTATCCCCGTTGGTCAGGTCGATTTCCGTACGCCCAATCCCCACCAAATTAACTTGTGGTGACAGAATCTTTTCCAGTTCTTTACCAACTTGACCGTTATTACCAATTAGCAAAATTGATTTCAGCATTCTAGATTTATTATCAAAATCAAAAAATATTGTTACTTAGGCTACAAATTACGGCTTAATTATTACCTTGAAAACAATAACATCTATTCTCAATGATTTTTGCCGGATTGAGGCAAAATAAGCAGAAATATTAAGCGTTAAAGTTGAAAATTACTCAACAAGCACTTACCACTTAACTATTGAGCTTTTTTCCTCTAAGCTTTTTTCTCTATGAAAATAAATATTAACTTCATAAAACGTAACAATCTGCTAACTCTATTTTGCATAAATCATGGGAATTACAAGTACTGAAAGCATTCTAACGGCTGTATCAATTTTGTTTAAAGGTATATAGGCATCAATTATTTCACAGTTACGGAATGTGTTTAATCTGCTTTACAGAGATATATGTATTTGTTTTGATATAATCTCTACGTGTGTTCCCCTTTTTGATTTTCTTTATATTCTGCCATAAGTTTATACTCTATGGCTGGATGCCTCATGGCATAGGGAATACCAAACTGTACAACCCTTATCCAGTTAATCTGGAAACATACCTATGCCCGTAAATTTATTTGACGCAAACTTTTATCGCAGTGCGAATTCAAACCTACGTGGACTTAGTGATGGAGAAGCGTTAGCAAATTTTCAAACATCGGGTTTGATTGAGAACCGTCAATTTTCGCCATTTGTTGACCTCTCTTTCTATCGTGCCAGTAATAGTGACTTGGGTGGGTTAACAAACCAACAGCTTTTTGACCACTTAGCAAATAATGGAATCGCAGAAGGTCGGAAATTTTCACAAGTTTTCGACCTTAACTTTTATCGTGGTAACAACTCCGATCTATCCGGATTCAGTAACGAGAAGCTATTCGAGCATTTTAGCAACTTTGGTTTGAGTGAAGGTCGGAATGCTAGCGATTTTATCAATGCCGATTTTGCCAATAACACATTAAAAACAGCAAGGGATATTGCCGTTACTGCAAATCCAGCTATATATAGAGATTCAATTAGTAGTGCTGATGGAGCAGATGTTTACAAGTTCGATTTGAGTTCACAAGATACAAGTTTGAATATCACCTTAAATGGATTGGGTGGGAATCTCGATTTAGAATTGCTAAATGCAAGAGGACGTAGTGTTGCGGTAAGCGAAGCTATCCCGGAGGGAATCGCAGCAAACCCAGGTAATGGTAGTGAATCATTTAGCTTTAATGACTTGACAAGTGGTACATATTACGTTCGTGTTTACCAAGGCAGTGAAGGTCAAAGCTCCAACTATAATTTGAGTTTCTCCAGCAAATTGATATCAAATTCAGTTGAGACAGGAATTCCAGAAGTTGCAACACAAGCACCAGCAGCAGCATCACCTGTCACCAATAACTTTATCCAAGAAGTTTTGGACTTGACTAATGTAGAGCGTACTAAAGGAGGGTTGTCAGCACTGAAGTTGAATCCAAATTTGAATCTAGCAGCACAAAATCATAGTGAAGATATGGCACTACGAGATTACTTCAGCCATACAGGAGTAAATGGTTCGAGTTCCGGAGATAGAGCAACATCTGCTGGATATCAATTCTCATATCTTGGTGAAAATATTGCCGCAGGGTACATCACACCAGAAGAAGTGGTTCAAGGATGGATGAACAGCCCAGGACATCGTGCAAATATTATGAATGCCAATTACCAAGAAATGGGTCTTGGCTATTGCTATTTAGAAAATGATACTGGCAATGTCAACTATAACTATTACTGGACTCAGGAGTTTGGTACGACTATATCGACGTAGTTATCAACATATAAAAGACGTTCCATTGGAACGTCTCTACGAATATCTTGGGTGCATTTATTTCATTATCTAAATCTAATTCAACCAATCACGAGTAGCTACTTCCAACTCGGCAACTTCATCATTACTTAGCTGCCAACCCAATGCACCAGCATTCTGAATGACTTGCTCGGCTGTTTTTGCCCCAGCAATGGGAATCACGTTACCCTGACAAATTAACCAATTTAAAGCAACTTGTGCGGGAGTTTTTGCGTATTTTTCCCCAATTTGTTTTAATAAAGAAATTACTGGCTCGATTTTCTGTAAACCCTCTTTTTTAAATCTAGGGTCTACTTTCCTCGCACCTGTGGGAATTGCACCATTATTTACTGTATATTTTCCCGTAAGTAATCCCTGTGCGAGAGGACTATAAGCCAAAATAGTCACACCCAATTCGCGAGCAGTATCAATAATTCCCTTAGATTCAACTTGACGAGAAAGTAAGGAATATCGTACTTGGTTTACAGCCAAAGGAACACCACGTCTAGCCAAAATTTGATGTGCTTCCCGCATTTGCTCCACACCGTAATTACTTACACCAACCGACCCAATTCTGCCACTTTCCACCTCATCAGCGAGGGCATTCATCAGGGTATGCTGACTCATAAAAAATGCGAAACCCCAATGAACTTGGTATAAATCGACCCGCTCAACTTGTAAGCGTTTGAGACTAGCAGTTAAAGCATCAGCAACAGCTTTCCCCTGAATTCGCCAAGGGATTGGCGCATACTTGGTTGCTATTTGCACGGGTTTGTCGGCTTGTTTGAGGAATTGACCAAGGAACTTTTCTGATAATCCGGTTCCGTAAACCTCTGCGGTGTCGAAAAAAGTTATACCCGCACCCAAAGCCGCTTTAAAAGCCTTTTCCAGTTCTTCAGCACCGTAATTGTTGCCGTAATTCCAAAATATTTTGTCACCCCATGCCCAAGTACCAATGCAGAGGGGTGTTACTGCTGCACCGTCTTGCCCCAGTCTGATGGTTTCCACGTTAATTTTTGGTTATTTATTTACATTTCTTTACTATTCCATTGTAGTGGTTAATGGTGAATATGGTATTGCTCCGCACAAGGAACAGATTTATAGGTTAGGTGCAGGCGCATGGGAGATAGTTGTAGTGATATGGTAGATATAGATTTGCGCCGGAACCCAACATTTTATTCTGGTAATTATTTTAGTTGTATCTTTGACATAAAATGGCAAGCGGTAATTTATCGAATTCGCAGACAAATGCCTTAAATAAGCCCACAGTCAATATCCCGACTATGTTTCGACTTGGCTTATTTCAGATGAGTTTGGGTATGATGTCGGTTTTGACCTTGGGGGTTCTCAACCGCGTCATGATTGATGAATTGAAGGTTCCGGCATTGGTGACTGCATTTGCGATCGCAATGCATCAGTTTGTGGCTCCAATGCGGGTTGTGTTCGGTCAAGCTTCAGATTCCAAGCCGATATTGGGGTATCATCGCACGGGTTATATCTGGATTGGTGCGGTGTTATTTGCTGTAGCATCGTTTTTGGCTGTACAGGTTGTCTGGCAAGTTGGAACAAGTTTGGAAAATGGTTGGAACGCTCAAACCTATGGTTGGGTAGGGTTACTATCTTTAGTATTTGCCCTGTATGGAATCGCTTTATGTGCTAGTTCAACACCATTTACAGCCTTACTTGTCGATATTTCCGATGAAGACAACCGCTCGAAAATAGTCGGGGTTGTGTGGTCAATGTTGATGGTTGGTATAATTTTTGGGGCAATACTTAGCAGCAGTTTACTTAAACAAATTGAGTTAGATGCACCAATTGGGGTAATTAAAGACCAAATCAACCTTTTGTTTTTGAAAGTTCCCGCGATCGCAGTTATATTATGCTTCATTAGTACCCTGGGAATCGAAAAGAAATATTCCCGCTTTTCCAACCGTTCGACAGTCTCAAACCGCGAAGATAAAATTACCCTCAAGGATACTTTACGTATACTTACCGCTAGCAATCAAACAGGTATATTCTTTACCTTTTTGGTGGTGATGAGTATTAGCCTATTTATGCAAGATGCGGTGATGGAGACTTACGGCAGTAAAGTGTTTCAGATGACAATTGCCGAAACTACTCAATTAAATGCTTTCTTTGGGATAGGGACATTACTTGGTTTAGGATTGACAGGATTTGCGATCGCACCACGTTTGGGTAAGAAAAACACCACGAAATTCGGATGTATTGGGGTGTCAATCTGTTTGATATTGATCATCTTGGCAGGAACAACTGGAAATCCCAAGTTACTGCAATGGATGTTGGTTTTATTTGGTTTTGCAGCTGGAGTCACCACAACAGGGGGACTAAGTTTAATGCTTGACCTCACAGCTGCCGAAAGTGCGGGTACATTCGTTGGAGCTTGGGGGTTAGCGCAAACTTTGGCACGAGGATTATCCACCGTATTGGGTGGTGCAGTATTGAGTTTGGGTGAATTATTATCAAATGTCCCCGTCGTTTCCTATGGATTAGTATTTGCAACCCAAGCTGTAGGAATGATAGTGGCACTGTGGTTCTTATCCCAAGTCAACGTTACCGAGTTTCAGCGTAATGCTAAAGATGCGATCGCGTCTATTTTAGAAAGCGAATTAGATTAGGCTAATTTAAATGACAGATTTCTGGACTACTGTTCTCGAATTTTCCCAAGTAACCTCTGCAAAAATCGGTAATCAACTGCTCGAATATTTCGGACAGGTACAAGCTGACGAAAAAGCTGATGGTAGTCTGGTGACTCAAGCTGATACATGGGCAGATAAAGCAATCCGTGATGCGATCGCAGCCAACTTCAACGGTCATGGTATCCTCAGCGAAGAAGGTGAAAAAGTATTCCCCGATAACGATTGGTGCTGGGTAATTGACCCGATTGATGGTACTACTAATTTCACCCGTGGGATTCCAATTTGGTCAATTTCGATTGGATTATTGTATAAAGGAATGCCAGTTTTCGGCTATATATATCTACCAACATTAAATCAATCCTTTCATGGATATTGGGAAGGTAATTCGGGTTTAGCTGCTCCCACTGATGCTTTTTGTAATAACCAGCCAATTTTTACCAGTAATGATGCACCTAGTCATAACCATTTTTTCAACGTTTGTTCCCGCAGTAGATCAGTAATTCAAAAAGATTTTCCCTGTAAAATTCGCATGTTGGGGGCAGCCAGTTATAATTTTCTAATGGTGGCAAATAGTGCTGTTTTGGGCAGTATTGAAGCAACACCTAAGATTTGGGATATTGCCGCAGCTTGGGTAATTCTCAAAGCTGCTGGAGGTTGTTGGAAATCTTTGAAGTTACAACCTTTTCCCGCATCTCCAGGGGTTGATTATAGTCATATTTCTTTCCCTACTTTGGTTTTAAGTCGTCCAGAATTGATTTCTGTATTTGAACCTTTTTTGAAGGATGTGGAAATTTCATTGTAGGGAAAGCCAATGATTGTTTTACCTCGTCTCTTAAGTATTTACACTGACAATACTTGTGTATTCTACACTTTAGATTCTATAGCTTTCTGTGATGGATGTAACGACTGAGGCAAACTCCAATCAGGTCGCAGAGTCGCAGCTTTTCTCAGGTAAGTATGATGAATCGGGACAGAGGTAGGAAGATATACATGAATTAGAAATCTGATGCAGCGCTCTAAACTGCCTTCAACATACATTTGCTGGACATCCAACATAGGTACTCCATCCCATCCATGACGCTGACGTGCGATCGCAGCTGGAAAAATTGCGTTTAAGTCCCGTGTCACGGAAAATGTGACACTGATAATATCGGTTGGATGTAGTTGATTGCGTCCTTCGAGTTCATCTAGAAGTTCCATTACAGCTTCGTCCATTGCTTCCATCGAATTTTCAGATACTGTAGTAGCACCTCGAATTGCCCGCATCCTCCACTCTGACTCCACGAAAATTCCTCCTGTAAAAAATTACTGCCATTAGCTATTATTCCCCAGTAGAGGTTAAATAACAAAATGCTAATGACAGATTACACCCAATTTAGGGTCGATAAAGCCACAAAGGTAAACCGCTAGTTGACATTTCAAATTCCAACCAATCCATGCTGGAACTAATTATGCTGGGTTTAACTTGGCTATTTCCAGAAAGAATACGATTAATTAAAGGTTTGCGTTCTTCAATTGTGAAGCAAGGGGTTTTTTCTGGATCGAGTTCCACAAGTTCACAAGCCCAACGACGAGCGTCTTCCTCGGTTCCCAATTTGTCCACAACACCTAATTCTACAGCTTGTTGTCCAGTGAAAATTCGACCATCTGCAAAGCTTCTTACTGTCTCTGGTGTCAAATTTCTCCCTTCAGCAACGGTTTCGACAAACTGCTGATAACTGGTGTCGATCAGTTCCTGTAAAATATGTTGTTCGGGTTCGGTGAGTTCCCGATCGAATGACAAAATATCTTTATAGGGACCAGATTTGATAACTTTGAAAGAAACGCCGATTTTATCTAACAATCTTTCTAAATTATTACCGCGTAAAATTACACCAATACTTCCAGTAATTGTACCTGGGTTTGCCATGATATACTGTGCGCCCACACCAATATAAACGCCGCCAGATGCCGATATATTGCCGAAACTAGCGATAACTTTTATTTTCTCACGTAATCTTTTCAGAGCGCTGTAAATTTCCTGGGAGTCTCCAACTGTACCGCCAGGGCTATCGATACGGAGTAACAGGGCTGGAAATTTTTTCTCTTCAACAGTTTTGAGGGCTTCTAATACTCGCTTGCGGGTTCCACTTGCGATCGCACCTGTAATTTCTATTCGAGCAATCTGTTTGCTAAACCTGGGTTTAAAGGGCCAAACCATGAGCAGTCAAAGAACCTCGTAACAAATTTAATCTCAAAGTTTCAGCTAAAAGACTTTAGTTATTATAGTTATTATTTTAAGTGATTTGGTACTTTTGACTTGATTTTCTGTGTCGAAAGCCAACTATTAGAGGCAACACCAAGTCAATATCTATTTGATTAAATATAAAAATATATAGATTTACTGATTCCCAGAAAATAGAGAATCTAAGGCAATTCGGAAATAAATGCCACTAGGATTTTTGGCTATTTCAACCCATTCTCCAAGCATTGCAGTCTCGATAAACCTTTACGAGGCTTAGTTTTAAGAATGTAAACGCAAAATCTGATCCCGATAGTGAACATAAGTATCAAACAACACACCTACAAAACTACAAGTTAATCCAATAATAATAATTCCTTCTAGAGAACTACCACCGCCAAAAGTAGCGAGAAACTGCAAAATGAGATGTGCGATCGCGCCTGTGATATCCTGCAAGCCGGGTACATGACCAGTCAGCGACAAAGTTACTAAAACTGCGCCAATTAGAATCAGAGGGGCTACAAAACTAAAGATGATGGTCAGAGCGAGCGAGCGGAGGAAATTTGTAAGAATTGCCATTGTAGGCTAGGCTCCTTGGATGAAAATAGCCGTTATCCTGGTACGTCATTTACTACGATAAGTCGAATTGTCTGCTCTCAGGCAATAGTTCAAAAATCTTAAGTTTTCATTAAAATATGTACATACTTTTTTTCAGGAATTTTCTCAAAACAGTTTGCAGCAAAGTGGCTCTAAGCTTTATAAATTCAAGTCTCCCAATGGTGTAACCCCCTTGTCCAAAGTCGGGTGTCTATATTAAGAAGTTTAAAATTATGAGAACCGCTTTAATTTAAGTTAATTATTGAAAGGTAGAGACGACCCGGTGGGTCGTCTTTGACAAAATTATGATGGGTCGTCTTTGACAAAATTATGATGGGTCATTTCTACGCAAATTCTCCCCTAACACCCCTAAACCATTAACAGCCACTAAAAAAGCACCCTGAAATTCGCTATTATGACGGCAGTTACCGAGTTAACTTGTAAAAATCAAATTGAGCGAGACAAAATCTAAATCAACCTTAGGAGTATGGGGTCAGCGCTTGCTGTCAGCGCTTTTTCTAACCGGGCAAGTGCTATTTCACCTTACCAAAGGGAAAATCCATCGACGTAACACCTTTGAACAAATGGCAGCAGTGGGACCAGATTCGGTTTTTATCGCCCTGGTGACTGCTGTATTTGTAGGTGCGGTATTTACTATTCAAGTTGCGCGGGAATTTATCGCCTTTGGGGCTGGAAATATTGTTGGTGGTGTGTTAGCGCTGGCATTAACGCGGGAATTAACACCTGTTTTAACTGCTGTTATTGTCGCTGGTAGGGTTGGTTCGGCATTTGCAGCAGAAATTGGCACGATGCGAGTCACAGAACAAATCGATGCACTCTTAATGTTGAAAACTGACCCGATCGACTATCTTGTTATTCCCCGTGTCATCGCTTGCGTCATCATGTTACCTATTTTAACGCTGCTGTCTTTGGTAACGGGGATGTTAGGAGGTTTCCTGATTGCGACAAACGTATATAATCTTGCCGATTCCGCATTTTTAGATTCAGCCCGAAGTTTTTTAGATATTTGGGATATTCTGAGTGCGATGGTTAAAGCCAGTTGTTTTGGTATTTTGATTGCCATAGTCGGTTGCAACTGGGGAATGACAACATCAGGAGGTGCAAAAGGAGTTGGACAATCGACTACAGCAGCTGTGGTAACATCTTTACTACTTATTTTTGTCTTTAACTTTTTCTTATCAGCCTTAATGTTTCAAGGACAAGGTAGTTCTTTGCAGCAAGGGTTTTAAAAGGAAAGTGGTACGGGGGATTTTACACCTGTCCTTTTCCCGTTCCCCTTTCATCTAAAATAATATAGATGTTTGTTAGGATTTTTGTTAGTAAATAGGATTTTCAACCGTGACTACTTCCATAACACCAGATCAGCTACCTGATAGACTATCTACTGTCGAACTCAAGCCCAGTTACAATATCCCTTTAGTTTTGGTGTTTACGGGAATACCTTTGTTGTTGGTTAATGCTTGGATTGGGGGATTAGTTACGATATTTGCCTTGTTTTTAATGTTCCAATCGGTAATTATAAGTTTGAAATTTACTGCGACTGACTTAGATGTTTATCGTGGTGACAAGCTGATTCGGAGTTTTCCTTACCAAGAGTGGGAAAATTGGCGAATATTTTGGAATCCAGTACCCATTTTGTTTTATTTTAAGGAAATTAAAAGTATTCACTTTCTGCCAATTATATTTGACCCTAAAATCTTGCAAATTTGTTTAGAACAACGTTGTCCCAAAAAATAATAGTAATCAGGAATCAGGAGTCAGTAATTAGGAATTAGTAATCAGTGTTCAGGAATTAGTAATCAGTGTTCAGGAATTAGTAATCAATAACTATTAACTAAATTTTTTATGAACGGAGACGAATCCCAAACCTCAGAGCCGAAAGTTGAAAATACAGGGCAAACTGAAACAGAAAGCCCGAACAACGAGCAACAACAAGAAAATAAGATTGAGTCATTAATGGAATCTGAATCAGAATTATCTGAACAAAATCAAGAGAATGCCGTTGCGTCCGTTTTGGCACAGTTAGGAAGCGAATCCAATAGTAATATTTCCGAGCTTAATCCCGAAGAAAAAGAAATATCTCAACGAATTGCCGAATTACAACAGACGGAACTGGCGTTACAAGAAGAAATCGCGACTTTACAGACATCTTATAACGAGATGCGATCGCAATTGGGCGAAACCCAAACTACAATGGCTAAAGTTGTCCAAGAGTCACTTTCCCAACTAGAACAGCGTAAACAAGCTTTACTAATCTCCATTGAACAACTCGAACGTAGACAAGAGCGAATTCGTAACGAAATGCGAACCACATTTGCTGGAACTTCCCAAGATTTAGCAATTCGAGTTCAAGGTTTCAAAGATTATCTCACAGGTAGTTTACAAGATTTAGCCGCTTCTGCCGAACAACTTCAACTAATTCCCGCAGCAAAACCAGAACCAGAACCACCTCCCAGAGAACAATTTTCCCGGAGAGATGCAAGAAACAACGAACCCGAACCTCTCGCAACTCCCCTCCAATTTGCCCAGCAACAGTTTCAAGAGACTACCAAGCAAGTTCGCCGTTTAATCGACCAATATCGCACCAAACCAGATTACTATGGTCCTGTATGGCAATTACGCCGCACCTTTGAACCTGTACATGCTGAAAGAGTCTCAAACTGGTTTTTTACCCAAGGTGGACGTGGTGCATTACGGACGATGGGAAGTCGATTACAAAATATTTTAATCGCTTCTGCCGTCATCTCAATCCTGCACAAACTTTATGGCGATCGCGTTCGGGCTTTGGTATTAACAGGAACACCAGAACGTCTCGGTGAATGGCGACGAGGTTTACAAGATTGCCTGGGAATAGCTCGTCCAGACTTTGCTCCCGATGGAGGTGTGGTGATATTTGAAACCGCAGAAGCAGTAGCACAAAAAGCTGAAAGACTGATCAAAGCCAACCAAATGCCTTTTATTATTATTGATGACTCTGAAGACCAAATTAGCCTTGCCCTGCTACAATTTCCCCTATGGTTAGCTTTTGCACCTGACCCTCGCACAATGCGAAATAATAATGATGATGATTATTAATAGTTAATGCTTAATAGTTACTAAAGAATGAAATCTAAATAATTTACATATATTGTGGAATGGGCATCCTGCCCGTTCTTGATTTAGTAGCAGGCAGGATGCCTGCCCCACAAGAAAAATTGCAAATTATTGTATTCACAACCCTAACCAATCCCCAATTCCCAATTCCCCCCATTTAATATGAATATTTGGCTAAGTTTGTGTGGAATTATTCTAATTTCTGCTTATTTACTAGGTTCAATTCCCACTGGTTATACAGCAGCAAAATTGTTAAAAGGTATTGATATTCGCGAAGTTGGTTCTGGTTCAACTGGTGCAACCAACGTCTTGAGAACTTTGGGAAAAGGACCAGGTGCTTTTGTTTTATTCATAGATTGTTTAAAAGGTGTAATCTCAATTTTCCTTGTTTACAGGTTCTTTGAATTCGCATCGAATCAAAGTCTAATTCCCCAAACAATAAATCCCGAAAATTGGCAACCTTGGATGGTAATATTGGCGGGAGCATTTGCCATAATTGGACATAGCAAATCCATATTTATTGGCTTTAGTGGAGGCAAATCTGTAGCAACAAGTTTGGGTCTTTTATTAGCAATGGATTGGCAAGTTGGTTTGGCTACCCTTGGCGTTTTTGCGACTGTTGTGGCAATATCGCGGATTGCTTCCCTGGGTTCAATTTGTGGTGCGATCGCAGTTCCCATATTTATAATTTTGCGACATCAACCTTTAGCTTATATTTTGTTTGTTGTGGTAGGTGGGTTGTATGTAATTATTCGTCACCGTAGCAATGTTCAGCGATTAATGGCAGGTACAGAACCAAAATTAGGACAAAATACCGCAGTTATAGAAGCAGCAGGAGAGACTACTAATCCTGCTAATTAGTCTCCCCTATGGTATTTTAGCTCGATTAATTAATATTCAATTTTCTTTAATTTGTTTGGGATAGGATAACGCTGAATGTTGTTCCTTGATTAATTACGCTATTGACTGTAATTTCTCCTTGATGCAAATCCACACATTGTTTCGCGATCGCAGGTTTCTATACTTATTCACAGTGCGATCGCTTACCAACTCCAGCAAAATTGCTTCTTTGTCGGTAAAAGATGAGACTGACTATGCTTCTTGCAAAAATGCGATCGCATTCTCACACCAAGATAACCACTCGGTTTCATGACTAATTCCCTTCTGTAAGGTTAAGTAACGATATTTTTCAATTAAAGGTAAAGTATTTGGTTCGGGAAAAAACTTATTTTTTATTGCTAAATAGGTATTTAAAGTTATTTTATGTTGAGAACGATGATTCTCTAATTCCTTGATAATAGTTGCTTTTGCTACCAGTTCACCAGCAAACATTTTCACCAACAACTCATCCTTTAATGGACTAACCTCCAAAGGTTCCTTAATCCAGTCACGTAAGAAATCCTTTCCCGTCTCCGTAATCGAAAGTACCTTTTTATCAGGTCTTCCTTCCTGGTGAATCACTTCTGCGATCGCATATCCTTGTTCCTCTAATTTACTCAATTCACGGTAAATTTGCTGTTGGGTTGCGTGCCAAAAAAAACCAACCGAACCCGCAAACCGCTTTGATAGGTCGTAACCACTACAAGAACACTCTAATAAAGCTGCCAAAATTGCATGGGAAATTGCCATAGGTATCTAATTTTATTTTCTCTCTATATCTAATATACTCAATAAAGTGAGTATTTAACCAACTAACACACTTAATTAATTCGATAATACATTAAAGTTCTTAAAACCTGATTTTGCATCTACCCTCCGTTAATAGTTATCGCTTTGATGCGTAAAAAGTACTCCGTAAGTTGAGATAGGAAGCTGAACAGGAATTTGAAAATGATTAAAATTGTACGGAAATATTCAGTAATTATAAAAGTGATTTAAGAAACACATATACCCTATTTTTACAGGGTAAATTAGGAATAGTTAATAATTTGATCGCACCTCAAATATTCCTGCATTGAGTATAAATAAGTAAAAGCCCAACCGATATAAGCTTAATTGCATTATTTAGGTTTTTATACAGTTAAATATACTGCAAACGGGTAAAATCTGGACTCCTGTCATACTGTAGCTAGCTACTTACAGAAGTCTCTTCAAGATTTTCACGCTTGTTAAAAGTAAAGTTCTAACCGTTTTTAGTATACATTTGCATACACATATATGGTTGAAAATATTCTGATTATTGATACAGAAACAACTGCTTTAGAAATTGAACAAGGACAAGTAATAGAAATTGGCGCAATTTTGTACTCAGTCAAACATCAATCTCCTATTCAACAAACATCAACTTTACTTCCAGCAAAGCAAAACCCTGCTGAAAACATCAACCATATTTCCATTGACATTTTACTAGATATATCTGTAGAAACTGCTGAAGCTGGAATTGCAGAAATTTGTAGAATGGCAAAAATGGCAGATTTTGTGATAGCACATAATGCCGAATTTGATAAAAAATGGTTTGGAAGAAAAAACGGTGAAATCATATTACCAAAACTGCTGAATTCACAAGGAGAAGAATTACCTTGGATATGCACTTATAATGACTTTGAATTCCCCAAACAAACCCGTTCCCATCCATCTTTAGTCGATTTAGTATTAGCTCACGGAATCGGAGTTTATGCCAACCATCGTGCATTAACAGACTGTCAATTAATTGCAGCTTTATTTGACGTTATAGAAGACTTACAAGGATTATTTATTAAAGCCATACGTCCAAAAGTACGATGTGTTGCATTAGTTTCCTACCAAGAACGAGACTTAGCAAAACAAGCAGGTTTTAAATGGTTTCCTGAAACTAAAACCTGGGAACGAATCATCGCATCTGAAGATATTAATTCTCTACCCTTTCCAGTACTATGTAAAAACATACAAAACAGTCCCAAATAATTCATGAACCTCTTCCCTTGGCGACTTGGCGGTTAAATAAATATTTTACTTTATTTATCCAACCACATTTAAACTCACAATCCCAACTTTTGCCGTAACGCGATCGGCATATTCATCGCACTTTCCAACCCTCGCACCCCTTCCCAAGCTTGATTCTCATTCCAAGTCATCTTATCAAGGTTAGCATCACTGAGGTCAGTACCTCCCAAAATTGCATAACTAAAATCGGTATAACTTAAATCAGCACCACTCAAAATTGCCCCAGTCAAATTGCTACCACTCAGATTAGCCCGATTCAAATTGGCAAAACTCAAGTCAGTACCCAATAAAATAGCTTCGCTCATATCTGCATCCCGAAGGTCAGCTTCACTGAGTGTAACCCCACTCAAGTCAGCTTCATTTAAAATAACATTACTCAGGTCTACCCCACTCAAATCTGCACCCAAAAGAATTGCACCTTGCAGGTTGGCATTATTGAGTTTAGCACCGCTTAATTTGGCATAACTGAGGTCAGCTGCCTGCGCGATCGCACTATTTAGGTTAGCGCTAAAAAGTATCGAGTCGCTCAGATTTGCACCCGTGAGGTCGGCATTTTCGAGATTTACACCACTAATATCGGCACGACAAAGGTCAGTGTAACTCATATTTGCCGTCATCATATTTGCACCACTGAGATTTGCACCAAAGCAGGTTGCTTGTCTGAATATGGCATTACTCGCGTCAGCGTCTCGGAGGTTTGCCCCCGTCAGGTTTGCTCCTGTTAGGTTTGCCCCTGTCAGGTTGCAGCTGCTGAGGTTACTATTACTCAGATCGGCATGACTCAGGTCAGCATTACTGAGATTACTACCGCTAAAATTGATACTACTAAGGTCAGCACGTCTGAGGATAGCACCACCGAGATTTGCACCGCTCAGATTGGCATCCCCTAAGTTAGCAGCACTGAGGTTGGCATTGCTCAGGTTTGCCCCCGTCAAGTTAGCATCTCCCAAATATGTACCTGTTAGCTGGGCATTACTAAAGTTCACACCTGTGAGGTTGGCATCTCCCAAGTAAGCACCACTAAAATTACCACCGTGAAGAAATTCGCCAACAATGTTACTAAAGTTGCCAATTTCTATGGCATCGCTGTAGTTAATGACACGCAATAGTTGGGATGTGAAGAAGTTTTCGGTGTCGGGTTGACCAGAGGGATAAAAAATTATCTTTTGTTTAAGTTCTTCGTTTTGTTGTGCGTAACCGTGTAAAGCTAAAAGTAAAATCATTAAATTTAACCCGGTATATATATCTACCTGACGTAATCCCAGGCTAGTATTTTTAGATTGAATTTGGAGGAGTTTTTTTTGTGGGAAATTCTGATGAGGAGGAGCGTCTATAAATTCTCCTTGACACCAACGACTGTAGAAATTTTCTAGACGTTGAAAAAGTTGAACTGGGCGAAATTGCTGACTATTGATGAGCTTTTTCATTAGCGCTTGGAGAATTTCGACTTTGAGTGATTCTTCTCCAAATAAATTATAAATTTCTGTATGGAAATCTGTATTATCAATCAGCCAATTTAATTTACTATCTACTTGTACCCATTCTTGAAGCGTAGTAGTAAGTTTTTCCTCAATTAGTAATTCTTGTAAATTTTTGTCTAAAGGTTCAGATACTTGTTTTTGTTTTTTAACATTTTTTCTCAAGGTGAATAATATTTTACTAGTGACTAGCTCTTGGTTTGAATTTTCTGGCAACCAAGAATTCCGCATATAGGTTCTCAAACGCTTCCAAGCTTGGGATAAATCTGACATTTCTGTATCCACTGATACTAATTTATATTCTTGTTACAGGTGGAATTAATTACTTGAAAATAGACTGGATAGTTCTGTTTGTCTTTTGCTGTTTGCTTTTTCTATTTTGCTTCATAGATATTCAAGGTATTGAGTGTATTTTTGTGCTTGTATATTACTTGAATCATCACAGTCTAGCTAGTATATATTTATCAAAATAAGAAGTAGTGGTATTTATTGGCATGTTTTGTGTTAATAGTTCAGATAGTGTTCCTCCTCGCAGATTGATTTTTTATCTTTTGTCAAAATAAAATATGTAATGAAAAAATACTTGATTTGTCGCCAAAGATAAATTTGCTAATAGTTCTGTTTATACTATTTCGTGTTTCATATGAACGCTAGTTGTGTATGAACATAATTATGTACTGTTTGCTACTGATAAGTATACTTGCTTATGCAAGTATCCTCGATTGAGCCACATACCCGTATGATTGTTTGCAAGAATACTACAGCAAAATAGTGCAAAAAATACCTGAATTTTTAATTGCTTGATATCAGGTGGTTAAAAGCATCTTCAGGTGAAGTTGGATGTATCGGGTTGGGAAAGCTGTTGTAGCTTGCCGATACTGGAAGTAATCGGGGTTTTGATTGCCAAGGATGGATTTGAATGAAGCGGTTAACTTGTTATGTTGTTTTGTTACATGGTTTGGTTTTGGGTATTTCCAATGCGATCGCACTTTCTTCTTCTGAAAATGCTGTAGCCAAAACCGTCGCTACCCCCATTGGTAAAGACGAAGGGGTAAAAAAGGCATTGAAACCAGGGCAAGTGTGGGTAATGGGCAAAAATAAGCAGGTTCAGCCACAGAATTTTGCTTGGGTGGTAGAAGATATTAAACAAGCTAGTCACCAACCTTTTTTACAACTTGCCAAGAAACCGGAGGATAGTAAAAAGCCTGACGAAAAAACCAAACCACCAAAACGCGATGAATTAGAAGCTTTTGATGAGGTGACTAAAGACACTCAGCGTTTGGATGGACTGTTTACTTTATACCGAAATAAAGAAAAGAATAAAATTTATTTGGAAATTAAACCCGAACAGCTAAATAAAAACTTTTTGACTACAGCCACGCTGGAATCAGGGATTGGTCAAGGAGGTATCTATAGTGGGATGCCATTACAGGACTTTTTATTTTACTTTCAACGGGTAAATAATAACCTTCAGTTCGTAGTTCGCAATGTAAATTTTCGTACCAATGAAGGCGACCCCCAGGTGCGATCGCTCGCCCGTTCTTTTAGCGATTCTGTCCTGTACAATATTCCAATTAAAAGCATTAATCGCGATCGCAAAACCCTATTGATAGATTTAGGGGATTTATTACTAACTGACTTAGCTGGATTGTCGGCAAGTTTGGGGGTTGCGAGTGGTGCTGATGGGTCATATTTTGGGAATGCCAAAACCTTTCCCCAAAATATCGAGGTTGAATCGGTGATGAATGTTATTGGTGGAGCCGGAAATCCACGCAGCAAGGAAGCTGGTTTACCCAACTTTGAAGCTTTAGCAGATAGTCGCGGTTTTACCCTCCGGATTCACTACAGCATCTCACAACTAGCAGATAATAATTACCGTCCTCGTTTGGCTGACGAACGTGTCGGTTATTTTATCACGGCGTACCAAGATTTATCAAACGATGAGCGCAGAGACCCATTTGTTAGGTATGTTAACCGTTGGAATCTAGAGAAAAAAGACCCCAATGCGGCGATTTCTGCCCCCAAAAAACCTATAGTTTTCTGGATTGATAATGCTGTCCCCTTCGAGTACCGGGATGCGATTAAAGAAGGGGTATTGATGTGGAACGAAGCATTTGCCAAAATTGGATTTAAAGACGCAATCCAAGTCCAGCAAATGCCCGATAATGCGACATGGGACCCGGCAGATATTCGTTACAATACAATTCGCTGGATCAATACTGTCGATGGATTCTTCGCAATGGGACCATCACGGGTAAATCCCATCACTGGGGAAATTCTGGATGCTGATATACTAGTTGATGGTGGTTTTGTTCGCGCCCTCAAAAACGACTATCGGCAAATTGTCCAGCCCAACCAAACCCAAAATCGTACATCCATATCAGCACTGATGCAAAATCGCTTGCTATGTGCCAATGGACTTGATGCTAAAGTATTTCCAAAAGACAAACAACAGCAAAATCAAACCGGATTTCTCCGTCAGATTTCTCGACTCGCTGGGGAATATGACCTTTGTTACGGGATAGAAGCAGCAAATCAATTTGCCGTTGGCAAAATGACAATGACAATGTTACCCACTGTTCCAGCTACCAAAGAACAAATCAAAACCTACATTCATCAATATCTGCGCTTAATAATTGCCCATGAAGTCGGACATACCCTGGGATTGCGGCATAATTTCCGAGGTAGTACGATGTTGAAACCAGAGGAGATGAACAACACCGAAATTACCCGCAAACGTGGTTTAACAACATCGGTAATGGATTATATTCCCCCCAACATAGCCCCTAAAGGAACTAAACAGGGTGATTATTTTCCCAATATGGTTGGATCATACGACGATTGGGCAGTTAAATATGGTTACGCACCCATACAAGTGGCAACAACCAGCGCTGAAAAGCCATTTTTAGAAAAAATCGCCCAAGAATCGGCAGTAAACTCAGAATTAAGCTATTCTACCGACGAAGACATGTTTGACCTCGATCCAACGGTCAATGCTTGGGATAATAGTGGTAACGTGTTGACATATTCCCAGTGGCAGCTTGATAACTCTCGGCAATTGTGGGATTTAATCAACAAGCGCTATCCGACAAATGATGACGGGATTAGCGATATCGGTGAACAATTTGGGACAGTTTTGGGTAATTACTTCCAGAATATTTTCTTCGCCACAAAATATATTGGTGGACAATCATTTTACCGAGTTCGCAGTAGCGATCGCAATGGGCGTTTACCATTTGAACCTGTTCCTGTGGAAAAGCAACGGGAAGCATTAGCAACGTTACAGAAATATGTCTTTGCTGACGATGCTTTCAATTTTCCACCTGAACTATTAAATAAATTAGCACCTTCGAGATGGCGACATTGGGGTAGTAATCCGCAAATGGGACGTTTAGATTATCCAATTCACGATTTGGTGTTGTTTATTCAGAGTTCCGTATTAGTCGATTTATTGTCTGGGGATAGATTATCTCGAATTAAAGACATCGAACTGAAAACGAAATCAGGAAAATCACTCACGATTCCTGAATTGTTTGATACGTTACAATCTGGAATTTGGACAGAAGTAATTAAACCTAAACGCGGAGATATTAAAATATCGAGCTTACGAAGGGGCATACAAAGACGCTATTTAGACGTTTTGACGGGAATGGTATTACGTAAAGGGGAGGATTTTAGTAGTGTTCCCGAAGATGCTCGCACAATCGCCTGGTATAAGTTAAAGCAGCTTGATGAAAAGTTAAAATCTGTTCATTCGGATGATGAATACACCAAAGCCCATATTTTAGAGACACGAGATCGGATTGATAAAATTCTCGATGCGAGGATTCAATCAAATTAAATTGTGCAATGGGGATTGGGAATAGTCTAAAATCACCCGATTTTCCAGAAGTCGGGTTTCTCCCCCACTAAAAATACCTAACTCAGTACGACATTCTCAGAAACCCCGCACGGCAGATATTTTTAATTTTATTGTAGGTTGGGTGGAGACGCATGAGAGATATATGAGGTAAATTAATAAATGTATTTGCGTCGTAACCCAACATTTTATTCAATATTTGAAGCATCAATTTTTATCGTTGAATTAATTATTTAGTTGTTTAAAGAATTTCTGTTTTCTTAATATCATGTGTTGGGTTACGCAAAGCCTTCACCCAACCTACGGGAGATTGCGATCGCACTTGCCTCAACGGAGGGAACCCCCGCACGGCAGAAACCCGATTTCTCCCCCTACGAAAAATACGCAAATAACCACGCTGCATCAAGCATTCCGTGAAGGGAGAAACCTGGTTTTTAATTCGTGTTGCAGCGAAAATAGTCATACTGAGTTTGAGAAAAACCCGGTTACTTGAAATCCCCCACAATGGGAAATCCAAGAAATTACCTACCACCTATTGACTAAATACCGCTCTTTAAGCGATAGTTCGTAAAAGTAATCAAATTCATCATAATTTATCGCAAAATCTAAAATATCGTGCATGGTGAAGCTTTCCAGACGTAAATTTTTGGCTGGGACAACTGCAAGTGCATTAACCTATCATATTTTCCAGAATTCAAACTCTCAAAATGCGACTATTGCACAGTTAAATCCAGGAGCATATGCAGGTTATAGCGATACACCAGAAACTACCAAAGCCATTCTCGGTTTTGTCCCAGTAGTTAGTTGCTGCCCTCTAATTATTGCCAAAGCCAAAGGTATGTTTGCCAAGCATGGTGTACCAGATGTGATAGTACAAAAGCAGCCATCTTGGGCAGTGACGCGAGATAAATTGATGCTGGGTTCTGCTGATGACGGATTGGATGGAGCGCATTTGCTGTTTCCAATGGCTTATTTGATTGCAACGGGGGAAATTAGCTATAACCGCAAAATACCCCTGTATATTCTGGCACGGTTAAATCTCAATGGTCAGGGTATTTCCATTGCCAATGCTTACAAAGATTTAAATTTAGGTTTAGATAGTTCTCCTCTCAAAGCAGCATTACAAGCCAAAGCCAAATCCGGGGAATCAATCCGCTTTGCCATCCCCTTTCGTCGAGTGACGGGGGATTTTTTCATGCGTTGGTGGTTAATAAATGGTGGTATCAATCCAGAAACAGATGCATCATTGATTGTCATTCCCCCTCCGCAAATGGTTGCGAATATGCGAGGTGGTTCAATGGAAGGGTTTTGTGTCGTCGATCCTTGGCATCAGCGTTTAATTAAAAAGAAGATTGGTTATTCAGCTGTTACCAGTGGTGAATTGTGGAATAATCACCCAGAAAAAGCTTTTGCGATGCGTGGAGAATGGGTTGATAAATATCCCAAAGCGACACAAGCCATTTTAGCAGCAATCATGGAAGCGCAAATTTGGTGCGATCGCATAGAAAATAAAGCTGAGTTATTCGAGATTGTTTCCCAACGGCAATGGATTGGTGTAGCAAAAGATATTGTTGGTCCGCGTTTGCTAGGTAAGTTTGATTATGGTAATGGCAGAGTGGTGGAAAATAGTCCCCATGCAATCAAGTTCTGGGAAAATAATGCTTCTTATCCATACAAAAGTCATGATTTGTGGTTTTTATATGAAGATATGCGCTGGGGAAATCGTTCACCAGATTTTGACACGAAACCTTTAATTGATGCGGTGAATCGTGAAGATATCTGGCGAGAAGCTGCTAAAAAGATTGGTCAAGAACAAGCAATTCCCAGCAGTACATCACGGGGAATTGAGAAGTTTTTTAACGGTTTAGAATTTGACCCAGAAAATCCCAGTGCATATCTGAAAGCTGCAATTATTAAGACTACTGAAAAATAGTATTCTCGATTCTTTAAAATAGGTCAAGAATATCAATATCAAGGATAATTATTCAACATGACCATACAAATCAAAAATCTCCCAATCCGAAGAAAATTACAGGAAATATTACCTTCATTTCTGGGTGTTTTTATTCTGGTAATTATCTGGCATTTATTAAGTTTACAACCAAATACTTCATTACCTTCTCCAATTCAAGTAGTTAAAGATACTTGGGAATTAATTATTGACCCATTTTTCTATAAAGGTAACAATAATAAAGGCTTATTTTGGTTAATTTTAGCCAGCCTCAAACGTGTAAGTATGGGTTATTTTCTCGCTGCATTCGTAGGAATCCCAATTGGTTTTGTTATCAGTCTAGTTCCCTTTATGAAAAAAGCTTTTGAACCAGTTATTCAATTATTACGCCCCGTAGCACCTTTAGCTTGGTTGCCATTAGCACAAGCAATCTTTCTTAAACCAAATCCTTCCGCAATATTCGTAATTTTTATAACTGCAATCTGGCCAATTATTTTAAATACAGCTTTAGGTGTTCAACAAATTCCTCAAGATTATATTAATGTGGGTAGAATGATAAAACTACCTTTATGGAAGAAATTTTATAAGATACTATTACCTGCTACAATCCCTTACATTTTTACAGGTTTACGAATTGCTTTAGGTTTATCTTGGTTGGCTGTTGTTGCTGCGGAAATGCTTTTATCTGATGATGGATTAGGCTTTTTTATTGTGAATGCTTACAATAATTCTGATATGAGCGAAATTATTTTAGCAATCATATATTTAGGTGGAGTTGGCATTATTCTCGATAAGCTTATGTCTCTGCTTTCTTCACGTTGGGAAAAAAGAACTAAAGGGTGAAAATAATTGATTATTTAGCTGTAATCCAACTCTTAAATTTTGACTGATAATTGCTTAATTTTCCACAAATAACTAGAAATTAAATTAGTCACAATATGAGCAACAATAGGTACTAATAAATTACCGCTAATAATAGCACTATATCCCAGTATAAACCCGACAATGGTCGCCCAAATCACATAGGGCCATTGTTGAGGACCACTTAAATGTAAAACACCAAAGCAAACACTTGATATAATCACAGCAAAATGATTTGTCCCTAAAGCTGGCAATAATACACCACGAAATAACAATTCTTCGCTTAATCCAGGTAGCAATCCCAACCAAATCAAATCAGGTAATGCCAAAGGTTTTAACACAATTTCTAAATAATAATCAGCACTGCGACGATAAGCAGAATTAAATCGATATGCGACACCACTTAAAACCGTAATTAACAACCCTAAAATAATTCCTACAACAAAATCTTGGTCATTCCAACCCCAACTCAGGAGTGAAACATTGGCAAATTGCAAACATATTTTCGACACTATCCACAAAATAATTGCTGTTACCCCCATTGCTACAAGCACTTGGGTACGAGTTAAGTAGGGAATTTCTGGTTCTTGGTTTTGCGGTTGTTGCGTCACGATGATTTAATGTTAGGAGTTAGGAAGGAGAGACGACTCACCGAGTCGTCTGTACGAATTAATGATTTAATAAATTTAAAGATGTAATTGCTGGACGAAGTGCAGATGGATTAATACCTGCTTTGTGCGCTGCTATGACACCAATCGCTTCCAGATAAGAGTTCACCTGTAATGATTTTACTCCTAATGGCTGGGGTGGGACATGTACCTGGGTTTGATTTTCAACCGTCACGATCGCACATTGCTGCTGACTCAGACTCAATACAGCACTGCTACCACAGGAAGAAGCGGGTACAATCAGCGCATCAACTTGATTTGCCCAAATATCATCCATTGTGGGGTAATCATTTTGTCTGCCAACAATAAATTGGGGGGCACGATGCAAGCCAACAAGCACACTTGGTAAAAAAGTATAACCGATTTCTTCGGCTGCGGAACGGGGAGATAAATGAGAATCTAATGCTGGGGGCAAAAAAGCAGGTGCATGGGCACAAGGTATCTGAAATTCTCGTACAATCAAGTGGCTAATTACCGCTTCGGCTCCAGCAATTGGATCTACACCTTTACCCATACGATAATTATAATCGGCTACGGCATCCACCTCCTCCGGGAATCTGGCGACAACTGCGATCGCATTTGCCCCAGTTTGATTAATTAATACATCGGCTGCCCTTAATAAACTATCTGGATTACCAATTGTTCCCCAACTTGCACCTGATGCCGCAGTCCGTACTTCTACATTCAATTCAGCATCTGTAATTACATAATCTGTGAGTGATAATCCCAGTGTTGCCCTCGCTGCATCGCCTGCTTGCAACTGTCGTAGCCGCAATTCTGGTTCAATTCCCTGGTCTAAAATCAAACCAATTTTATTTTGATGAACTGGACGTAAACCCCATTCCCCAGCCGCCAATTTATCAAGTCCATACCCTTCTACATACAAACTATTAGGTATATTCCAGTACAACATTGCCCCATTCATCACATTGGGGTGAGTAATCAGTCGATCGACAACCTGGGACATTGCCTTGGCAACAGGTAATGCATCCCCCGCATAGCCACCAATCGCTGCTCCGATGCCTGTAGGTATAATTAAGATGGCAGTATATGGACGCATAATAAAGTTAGAAGTGAGGAGTTAAGAATTACAGCAGAATATCCCTACAGTATCGGTTAAAAAAGCTGTATTTCACTCAGAGAATGCGATCGCGTCAAACTAAAATGTTCAAGAAACCTGGTTTCTCTTTAACCCAGTACGACTATTGTTTGAAGCGTCATCAATGGAAACCAGGTTTCTCCCATCATCAAATGCTTAATGCTGCGATTTTATTTCGGGTTTTTCGGGTTTTTGCGTGGGGGGAGAAACCGGGTTTCTAGTTTTGTCGTTCTTATTCGGGATTTTTTAGTATACTTTTTACTCGTTCAAATTTTACTTTATCAATGGTAATTCTTGTGTTTTAATCACCCGTTTAGCTAAAATATCAATTTCACTTGCATAATTTTTATTATTACTAGACCAAAATACAAACCAAACTTTTTCATCCCGTTGGTAGGTGCTGATAACACTATTAATATTATCAATTACTTCTGTATAGTTAGCACCAGAAACGTCTGACATAGCAATACTTTTTTTGTCAACTCCACTCAGTCTTTTGTCGTTGTTTGTATCGTTCTTAACTACTTCATACCATAATGCTTTTACCTCTTTTAATGAGTTCAAGTTTGGGGGTGTTTTACCTAAATAAGTACTATTATTCAACTCATTTACGCCTGATTCTGTTGGTTTTCCTAATGTGTTATGGCTAATAAATAATAAGTTATTGTTAGGAATCAAGTATCGCATTGATTTATCGTTGACATTAAAAAACAAAAAGTTACGAGTGCTGTCTGCTCCTTTCTCGTAATAACCTTGTCTATAATCTTCTCCGATATTAATACTAGCGATTAAATAAGGTGAATTTGGCAAAGAGATAAAAGCGTTTAAATTATAGGTAGTCTTCTTGTTTGAGTCAGTTTCAATATTTACAATATTACTTACAAAACGCGGACGAAAAATATATTGAACAATACGATATCCAGAGAATCCAAGTATAAGCAATAGAAATAAGGCAATAAATAAACGTATTGATTTTGGAAATGGTCTCATAATTTTTTTTAAATGGTTGACTGGAATGAAACACTAGCATCGCGATCGCAAAATTCCCAACTGTCAAAAATCAATACTAAAATGGATGCATTTACAATCATACATTCAAGAAAATGAAGGCATTTTTCCCGATATTATTTAGTTTATTAAATTTCGCTTTGGTTGGTTGTTATTCCCAATATACTCCAGCAAGACAACAGCGAGATGTTGCCAATCTTTCTAAAACTTTTAATGTTTTAGAAAACTTACAAGTTCGAGATTATCGTAATCAAGATTGGTGCAAAAATATCGCTTACAAAGGTGGAAAGTTTTCTAATAATAACAAACAATCGACTTGTAATCTATTTGAAGGTCAGGCAAAAGGGTTTGATTCCCAGAGCGATCGCGATTTTCAAACTGTCAATCGAGCCATTACTGATGCTAATATACAAATTCACTATATGTCTGCTGATTACGATCGCACTGGTAAGTTGACTCAAGCTGAGTTTAATTTGGCACAGTGTCCTTGTGCCTATGTATACTCACCAGCGTATAAGGAACTAGCACCTAATCAGGGAAAAGAGATGGAATATACAGCAATAAATCAGGATTGGTATTTTTTGATGAGCGATTGGAATTAAGGGAACAGCAAGTAATAGGAGGGGTTCTACCATCCTTAGCCATGATATGGTGATAAGTCTATCGTCTGGATATTTTATTTTCTGGAAGTACCTTATTTAACTCTTGTCGTTATTTATGCCAGTTGCTAATAATTTCACTTCCAATTCTTCTAATAGGGTATCCACATCTTTACCAAGTTGCTGAAAACAAACTGGTGGTTCAGGTTTTGGTTCAAAATAAATCAATTTAACTTGGTCTTTGCCAATCCCAACCATTAATACTTCAATTTCGGGTTTGTAGTGTTTGATTAACCCTAGAAGTTCCTGAAGTCTATTTTCAACTCTATCATTAAATTGCTCAATTGCAGTATCAGGACAATAAACAAAATGTGGTGTCGGTTCTAAGTCAATGCCAATGGTACCTTGGCTGTTGCCGTTTTCTTGCCACAATGCCCAAGATAATGCTGCTAGTTCTAGATGGTGCGATTTGATGAATCTATCTAGTTGGTGTCGCCATTTATTGTCGGGGGTATCGGGTTGAGGATTTGTAAACATATTATTGAAATTTATTTATGGGAATTTACAATTCGTAATTTTTAACTATGTAGACGTGATATCAATATATTAAATATATTGTTGATTTTTAATGCCGCTTTGAACTTTCCAAAGATTTGCGTAAACAGTTTGTTTATCTAATAACTCTTCGTGGGTTCCTGATTCGACAAATTTACCCTGTTCCATGACATAAATACAATCAGCATTGCGGATAGTGGAAAGACGATGCGCGATCGCAATTGTGGTTCTATCGACTGTAATCCGTTCGAGTGACCTTTGGATGGCGGCTTCGGTTTCGTTATCGACTGCGGATGTTGCCTCATCAAGGATTATAATTGGTGGGTCTTTGAGTATGGCACGTGCGATCGCAATTCGTTGTCTTTGTCCTCCTGATAGTTTTTGTCCCCGTTCTCCAACTATTGTTTCATATCCTTGGGGTAAGCGGCGAATAAATTCATGTGCTTCTGCGACTTTTGCTGCCATTTTAATTTCTCTGTCGCTAGCTGCAAATGTCCCGTAGGCAATATTTTCGGCAACTGTTCCATGAAATAAGAATACGTCTTGGCTAACTAAACCAATGCATCGACGCAAATCGTGTAAATTCAGCTTTTGAATGTCAATTCCATCTAGGGTTATTTGTCCCAGATGGATTTCGTAAAGTCGCAGCAAAAGTTTGACTAAAGTGCTTTTTCCTGAACCTGTGGAACCCACTATGGCGATTGTTTTGCCTGCGGGAATACTCAGGGATAATTTATGAACTATTGGCTGTCTATCTTTATAAGCAAAAGTAACATTTTTAAATTCAATTTCACCCCGTACATCCTCAATAGGCAAATTAATATTTCCGGGATGAATTGCAATTGGAGTATCCAGCAAATCCATGACGCGATTTGTGGAAGCCATTGCCCTCTGATACAAATCAAATGTATCTCCTAGACGGGTGAGGGGCCATAATAATAGTTGACTAATAAAAATTAAAACACTATAGGTTCCAACTGATATTTTGCCATTGATTGCTGCCATCCCTCCAAACACAAGAAAGACCGTAAACCCAGCTAATACAAGCATTCTCACCAAAGGAATAAATGCTGCTGAGAGCTTAATTGCGGCGGCATTACTACGTTTGTAAGCTTCACTATCTGCGGCTACCCTCCCACTTTCATAATCCTCAGCAGTGAAACTTTTGATGGTAGTAATACCGCTTAAATTATTAGATAGTCTAGAATTAAGCAGGCTGACTTTTTCGCGAACTTCTGCGTATAGGGGTTGTAAGAGTTTTTGGAATAATAACGAACCCCCAACAATCAAAGGCATTGGTATCATCACCATCCAAGCAATATTCGGCGCGACAATGAAAAATCCAGTCCCTATAATTAAAATAGTTGCTGATACTTGAATAATGTCATTTGCACCACCATCTAAAAAACGTTCCAGTTGGTTGATATCATCACTCAAAATCGACATCAAACCACCAGTACTACGTTCCTCAAAATATGCTAATTCCAACTTTTGGAGGTGATTGTAAGCATCCAAACGCAAATCGTGCTGTATTTGCTGCGAAAGATTTCGCCACAACCGCTTGTATATATACTCAAACACCGATTCTAGCACCCAAACCACGATGGTGATAGCCGCTAAAACCAAAAACTGGCTGAAAATATCTTTGATGCCAAAACGAGCGATCGCAGAATCCTGCTGCTTTACTACCACGTCAACCGCAGTACCAATTAATACAGGAGGAGCCAAATCGAAAAACTTGTTGAGAGTTGATGCGATCGCAGCCTGCCAAATCTGCCGATGATACTGCTTTCCATAACTAAATAGGCGCTGGAGAGGATGGACGGAACCAGTACGCCTTCGAGATGACCGAGAATTTCTTGATACCGTAACCACTGCTATATCGTAGATGCGCGGACAATCATAGTACCACATCTATATTAAACCAAGCATAACAGAGCAAGTCGTGTCACGATTGAAGAGGAATACTCAGGGGTTAGCAAATTTAAGGAGTCAGAATATAGGAGTCAGAGTTTCTAGTGTCACCCTAATGTTACTTTTTGGGATAAGTAATTAGCATCAGTCTTGAAAATATTTAATATTTTCAAGACTGATGCTAATGGCATAATATAGTTTTTTCTTCTTTCTGCCTTCTATTTTCTGACTTCTGCTTTCTGTATTCTTTACTCGAACAACCAAAAAACAGGAGAGGGGAGTTGAAAAATCTACAATTAGGTAGTTTGCAAAGTACGATTATTGGCGCAATACTAGCAATACTGGTACTTCTTGGTCTAAATTCCTTTATTATTATTAATCCGGGACAGGCAGGAGTAATCAGTATATTGGGGAAAGCCACAGATGGGGCATTTCTAGAA
Organism: Brunnivagina elsteri CCALA 953; assembly: GCF_002289455.1. Taxonomy (GTDB): domain Bacteria; phylum Cyanobacteriota; class Cyanobacteriia; order Cyanobacteriales; family Nostocaceae; genus Brunnivagina; species Brunnivagina elsteri. The sequence goes on along the minus strand of NZ_NTFS01000013.1, from coordinate 7,234 downwards.
GGTATTCACCTCAAACCGCCATTTATCTCAGTAGTTGATGTCTACGATTTAACCGTGCAAAAATTTGAAGTTCCAGCAGAAAGTTCCACTAAAGACTTGCAAACGTTAACAGCACGATTTGCAATCAACTTTCGTCTTGACCCAATTCAGGTAGTACAAGTACGCAGAACACAAGGTACATTAGAAAACATTGTTGCCAAAATAATTGCGCCGCAAACCCAAGAATCATTTAAAATTGCAGCAGCCCGTAGAACTGTAGAAGAAGCAATTACCCGACGTAGCGAACTCAAAGATGATTTTGATGCGGCATTGGGTCAAAGATTAGATAAGTATGGAATAATTGTCTCAGACACTAGCGTCATAGACCTAACCTTCTCTCCAGAATTTGCTAAAGCCGTTGAGGAAAAACAAATTGCCGAACAAAGGGCACAACGAGCAGTCTACATCGCACGGGAAGCCGAACAGGAAGCCCAAGCAGACATTAATCGAGCAAAAGGTAGGTCAGAAGCCCAAAGACTCTTAGCGGAAACATTAAAAGCTCAAGGAGGACAGTTAGTATTGCAAAAGGAATCAATCGAAGCGTGGAAAAGCGGTGGTGCCCAAATGCCAAAAGTACTTATCGTTGGTAGCGATTCCAAAAGCAATGTACCGTTTCTTTTGAACTTAGGTGATATGCAGAATTAAATCTCTCATCCAGGTTTATTCCAACCAGGAGTCATCAATGCCAGAGAAGAATCGTAAAATGATGTAGTCGAAATTATTTCAACCTCCTTGCGAAATTCTCTGGCTTTTTTGGATTTAGTATTTAAGAGAGTAACTCGTTCCCACAAAACAGCAAACCCAGCCAAAAATAAGCGGATTTTATGACAAGCCAACAACCTCAAACCCAAACCAATCCCACACTCCAAGACGCTAAAAAAATTCTGAATAAGTTCAATTGCGTTGATATTGCACCTCCAATCAAAAGTTCAGAAAAAGCTTTAATCCGCAAAGCTTTGGTCGCGATTACTAGTATTTCTGACTACCAAATATTAGGTATTTGCGCTGATACTGCTGAGGAGGGTTTGACGGCTATGAAAACCTATTCCCTGGCTTTGGGATACGAACCACCAAGCGATTTACCTGTGATGGAAGGACCAGTTTACATCAAGTTGAATGGTAAAAACGGTTTGTGTTACATTGATTCATATTCAGGACACCATCGTGGAGTATTAGTGTCTTGTCAGTCTTACCATCAAGATGGGGTGAATGAGATGTTCGGGCATTTACCCCTCGATTTATTTGTGTAGTTTGGGGGTATTGGTTTTGTGATAAATCCCATGAAAAATCTTCATGGAATTGGATGTTATGAATCACTTGTCTCCAATATATTCAGGGCAAATATATTCAGGGCAAACAACCGTTTGCCCCTACAGTATTTTCTACTACCAACTCGACTTCGCTCAACTGAGAATCGCTTAAACGCGATCGCAATCAGCAAAGTTTGATATCTCTGACGTATCATCAAAAAGTTAATATTAGTTGAAATCTGATTGTAATCTCAGAACGGGTGGTATGATTTTTCCTGCACGTGTAAATTAGAGAACTGTTAAGACATATTTATTTGTGTCCCCGTGCAGAGAGCTACTAGCTATTTATGTCTACTACTACCTGGAATCGTCATCATATACTGTCCCTCGCGGATTTTACACCAATTGAATACGACACTGTTTTGAAAGCTGCTGCCAGTTTTCGCGAAGTGTTGTCACGACGGACAAAAAAAGTCCCAGCTTTGCAAGGGCAAGTGGTGGCAAATCTCTTTTTTGAGTCTTCGACACGCACTCGTAGCAGCTTTGAGCTAGCTGCCAAGCGTCTTTCAGCCGATACCCTCAATTTTACTAGTGCCACTTCTTCGATGACGAAGGGAGAAACAATTCTCGATACGGCAAAAACTTATTTGGCGATGGGATGCGATATCATGGTGATTCGCCATAAAGAAGCTGGTGTACCAAGTGCGATCGCAGCCGAACTTGATAGACTGGGGGAACGTGTCAGTGTTCTCAATGCTGGAGATGGACAGCACGAACATCCATCCCAAGGTTTGTTAGATTTATTTACCATTTGTACCCTGATCGATCCAATCGAACCCCGACTTGAACTCTTAAAAGATAAAAAAATTGCGATCGTTGGTGATATTTTACATTCGCGAGTCGCCCGTTCCAATATCTGGAGTCTAACAGCAAGTGGTGCTGAAGTACACCTCGCTGCACCACCAACACTTTTACCCAAGTGGTTTGCTGATTTTGTCAATGATGAAGAAATCAAGGAAATTGACCAAATCCCCAATCGTAAACTCTTCGTCCATTGGCATCTCGAACCCGCATTACGTGACGCTGATTTTGTGATGACACTGCGTTTACAAAAAGAACGGATGACGGCAAATTTATTACCGAGTTTGCGAGAATACCATCAGCTATTTGGCATTACTCGCTCACAACTCAAGCACTGTAAGCCTAATGTCAAAATACTGCATCCTGGACCTGTTAACCGTGGTGTCGAAATTAGCTCAGATTTAATGGATGACCCGGAATTTAGTTTGATTCAAACTCAAGTTACTAGCGGTGTTGCTGTACGGATGGCATTGTTGTATTTAATTGGTAGTGGGAAAGCTGTGGGGTAAATAACTCTGCAAAATCTTCCCTACAGATAGCTATGATGTGAAAATTGGGAGATGAAAGTAAATGGTAAGTAGCACAGCAATTACCGAGAAAATTAAAAGTCTCAGCGATTTACAAAAACGCTATAACTTACATCAAACCGATAGCGAGTTTCAACCCAGCGAAGTATATTAAGCATTCCTAACGTGAGATGAATAAATTTCAGGAATGCATCAAAATAAAATTGTAGTAACTAGTAACAGGTTGGATATAAACCGAATGTGAAAAACTAGTTATATTTCTAGACATGTTTATTTCAGCCAACCTATAAAGATATCAAAGATTAAAAAGTGTGGGGAGAAAAACATGACAAGTAAATTATTGACTGCGATCGCATTAGTTAGTACATTATATTTTACAGCACCAGCGTCAGCGCAAAAAATCGACGTAAATAGTAACGTTCGTCGTTTAATTGAAACTAGAGAATGCCAAGGATGTGATTTGAGTGGTGCAAATCTCCAAGGAGCGCATTTAATTGGGGCAGATTTACGGAATGCCAATTTAAAAGGTGCAAATCTCAAAAATGCCAACTTAGAAGGAGCAGATTTAACAGGAGCAAACCTGCAATCTGCCAACCTAACATCGGCATTTGTTAACAGTGTTAGCTTAAATAATGCCAACATGATGAATGCTAACCTCACCAATGCCCAATTTATCAGTGCTGAACTTGATGGAGCTAACCTCATTGGTGTCAATTTGGCAGGAACAGAATTATTTAACGTCAATCTTGGTATTGGTGGAGAATATTAAACCTGACTTCTCACCAATGCTTATTGCTAAATTTAAAGCTCGCAAACTGCCATATCCCCGACTTCTAACCATGCTTATCGTCAAATTTACAGATGTTACACAGAAGTCGGGGATATTGAACCCACGCGATAAGCAAAGCTTAATGCCAAAGGCATATCGCTCCAAATAACCTGATATTTTTAGTCGCATCGAGCGATCGCAAACTGCCATATCCCCGACTTCTAAGTTATGCTTGTCGTCAAATTTAAAACTTGTACACAGAAATCAGGGATATTAAACCCATGCGATCTATTCTCCAGTAATCGAAAGCCCTTCAACCCAAACACGAGGACAAACACCAGCAGGAGTTAACTCAGGTTCTTTCTCAACAAAAATAATCGATTTCAACACAGTTAAAAAATCACCAGCAACAGTCGCAGATTCAATACTAGTTTTCACACCTTTATTAATCATCCAACCATCAAAAGGCAAAGAAAACGAACCTTGCAAAGCTTTAACACCAGCATGTAAAGCCTGTAAATCATCAATTAAAATTACATTTTCTGCCGTTTCCAAACTCAATTCCTGCTCCGCTTTTTTACCTGCCGAAACATGATAAAAATTGGGACTAACACTAACCTTTGACCCAATACTGGCATTTCCAGTTGGTTTAGCATTCATCCGTTTAGCAGTTCCCGCACTGTGGAGAAAACCACTTAAAATACCATTTTCAATCAGAGAAACTCGACGAGTTGGAGTACCTTCACCATCAAAAGATTCCGCACCAACATTAGCCGGATTTAAAGCATCATCACAGACACAAATTAAAGGAGAAGCAATTTCCTTCCCAATATCATCAAGAGTAGAAAGACTTTGTTTGTCGAGAATATTTTGAGCGTTATAAAGATTAGAAAAAGCAGCCAACAAACTTAAAAAAGCATCTGGAGAAAACACAACAGTATATTTCCCAGTTTGTACCTTTTCATAATTCAAATGGCTAATAGTTTTCTCAGCAGTTTCCTTGATACAGCCATTGATATCTAAATCCTTAACTCCATGACTAATTCTAAAAGCTCCACCACTGCGGGGTTTTTTACCCTCCTCCTCAGTTTTGCTATACAAATACACCGAAGCTAAAGAATGCGACTCAGTTCTTAACGCACCATCGCTATTTAAATAAAAGCGATCAATATCACGCTGTGCCAAATTATTGTAAGGTACACCCTTAATAGCCGGATGTGCAGCCATTAATTCCTTTTCAGCCAATATTAAACTATTAATTAGCTCCGTAACTCCAGCTTGCTCCACCTTTTCAGTAGCTTTTACCGTTAATGGTGCGATCGCTTCCGGGCTAAAATCGGGAACGTTCTCTTTGACACCAAAAAAGCTGGCATCATACGCTGTTTTCAATGCCAATTCTAAACCTTTGGGGTCAACATCGGTAGTGCTTGTCACACCCATTGTATTTTCTTCATTCCAGACGCGAACGGTCACACCCGATAAATTCGATGCTTTGACTTGTCTGGGCTCACCCTGGTCAACTTGGACACTAGTAGAATCCACCGCAGAGCCATAGATATCAAACTTTTTGATACCAAGTTTATTTGCGCTAGATTTTGCCGCAGATGCTATTTCTTGAATCTTTGCCATACCGATTTTTGATGAATTTGATGGGAATTTTAATTATTCTTTAATCTTGGTCTATGTTGAAATATTGGTTTATGTTGGTCTGTAGAGACGCGATATATCGCGTCTCTCTGTATATATTTAATATATTTAAATATATTCAACGTCCACCAACAGTAATCGAATCAACTTTGATGTGTGGTTGACCAACCGTAGTATAAATACTGCCCGATACCGAACCACAGAACCCCGGAGCAAGTGATAAATCTTGGGAACACATAGAAATCTTATTCATGATTTCCTTAGCTTCACCAATCAAAGTCGCACCTTTCAAAGGCTTGGTAACTTTCCCATTTTCAATTAAATAAGCTTCATCCACACCAAAATTAAATTGTCCAGTAGCACCAACACTACCACCACCCATTTTCTTACAGTAAATCCCCTTCTCAACGGAAGCAAACACATCATCAACGCTATACTCACCCGTAGCAATATAAGTATTCCGCATCCGACTTGCTGCGGCAAAAGTAAAACCTTGACGGCGACCGCTACCCGTGCGAGGATGACCTGTACGTACAGAACCAGCCCGATCTGCCAAAAAGTTCTTCAACACACCTTTCTCAATCAACAGAGTACGCTGTGCTGGCATCCCTTCATCATCCATATCAATAGTTCCAAAGGCATTTTCCGAACGTCCCTCATCCCATGCAGTCAAACTTTCATGGGCAATTTTTTCGCCTTTTTTATCAATAAATGGGGTAGTATTACGCTCAATTTGGGTAGTTTCCAGCAAATGTCCGCAAGCTTCGTGGAAAATAACCCCACCAAAATGATTTGCCATCACAATTGGATAATTACCCGATTCGACATAATCTGCATACAGCATCTTACCCGCAGACTCAGAAATATGTTCAGCAGATTCATGATAATTCCAGCTACGTAAGAAATTGGGGTCACTTGTATTACCAGCACGTTCTGCGATCGAAGTTCGATTTGCCCCATCCGCACAAAGTAAATTAAAACCTACCGACTGAGTGAGACGAATATCGCGAGCAAAAGTACCATCACTAGCAGCAACTAAAACCTCCTGCCAATCGCGGAAATAGGTAGCGCGACGGGATTGGATGTGACTTGCAGTTTTTTGTAGTTTTGCAGTGCCATCAAGGAGAACTTCACCCATTTCCCGGATGGAACTACATAGAGGCAACCAGCCATCTTTACCACGTTTTGTGGCATAATCTCGTAATAATTCTAAATTTATTTCGGGAACAAAGGCATTAGGTGCAGGCAATTGCAAACCCATGATTCCCAGCGCTTTTTCTAAAGCAGACTTTAAACCAGTAAAAGATAAATCGTTGGTAGTTACGTAGCAGTCAGCTTTCCCAAGGAAAACCCGTACACCAGCACCAGTAGAAAGTCGTGGGGTAATGCTAGTGATAGTGTCATCTTCAGCCAGGGAACTAATATAGTTAACCCGTTCGAGGAAAAACTCGATAAAGTCCGCACCTGCTGCCCGTCCTAATCCGAGTAAAGTAGCTAAAGGAGCTTCCCAGGTTTCATCGAATCTTTCCTGAGTTGAAGAATATTGGAGATTTGGGAGTTGTTTCGAGAGAAGTAAGGTATCTATGAGCATGTTTTGCCTCGCAAGTCCAGCTGGTTTCGGGGATTAAACTGAAATCCTGGTTGCAATTAGTGTAACAAATCCCCAGAATCTAGAATGGGAAGCGAGGGGTAGGGGATACCGAAGAAAGTCTAGATTTTAGATTTTGGGAATCTGTAAACATATCCTACAAATTTTCGCCGTTGATTCCCAATTCTCGTAGTTTGAAGGCTAATTTCTCAGAGCGATGTTCCAAAGGAAGTGTTATGCGATCATATATTAATCGCATATTCAAAAAATCGAAAAATCAAAAGTATTCATCAATAGAATTTGAGCGATCGCAATCTGAAATCTTTTGGCAAAAACATTATTATCGAGACGTGATAGTGCTAAAAATATCTTCTACTTTTTCTATATTTTTTTTGTTGTCAACTTTTTATCTAATAAGATTTACAATGATTAATCAATCAAAGTTTTCTAGTTAAGATAATACGATTTTGTTTATTATTTAAAATCTTAATATTTTCTTCATTTGCTACACACAATTTCAATAATATTTTATCTCGAAAATAAAATTTTTATA
>NZ_NTFS01000129.1 GCF_002289455.1 Brunnivagina elsteri CCALA 953 | reverse complement strand
TATTCCGTCCCCACAAACTTCTCTCCGTTACAAAACATAATTGCGTAGCTTTAGCTTCTCGCTCTGCGAGTATTACGTAGCTTGCTTCTCCGCTTCGGAGTATTGCGAATTGTTTTAAGAGTCTTCCATTTTCCTTTTTCCCCTTTCACGAACTAAACTATCATGCGTTCTAATGCTGACAAATCTGGAATACAGATTGAATCTTGATCGCGTTTAATTAGCCCTTTCTTTTCTAACCTAGTTAGTACCCTGGTGACAGTTTCCCTAGCTAATCCGCTCAAACTACTCAATTCTCGGTGTGGTAAATTGGGAATATCCATACCCGTCTCGGCTTTAGTTCCTTGTCCCTCGGCTAAAAATAATAAAGTATCGGCTACTCGTGATTGGCTATCCGATTCGCGCAATCTTAATCTCCGATTGATTTGTCTCAACCGTCTTGCCATGAGTTGGGCTAACCTAACTCCTGCCATTGGTTCAGTTTGAAGTAGCTTCACAAAGTCTTGGGAGGGCATACTACCAATGATGGTAGCAGTTAAAGTGATTACATCTGTAGAGCGTGGCACTTCATCAAGCGCTGCCATTTCGCCAAAAAGTTCGCCTTTACCAAGAATATTTAGTGTAACTTCTTTACCTTCAAGATTGTAGGTACGAATTTTTACCCATCCATCAATGATAAAATAGACTGAACCACCCCAGTCATTTTCGAGTAGGATTACTTGATTTGCTGGGTGAGTACGGCTGACAAGATGGGTTAGTGCTAGCTCAATAACAGCTTCAGGCAGCCCTTGGAAAAAGGGAGCCGATGTAACAATAGATGGGTTAGCAGGGGTCAGCAAACTGTGTCTGTCTTCCATTACGACATTTTTATTCAAGCTGTAATCGACTCAATAAACAAAGCACCACATACAAGCCTAAGGGATAAAAGCGCGATCGCTTTCTACAATAAAGCTAAACTTATGTTACATAACGCCGTAATGCCAGTGTTTTTAGGAACAATCTTTATCTACGGGTATAAACAAGATAAAAGTTTGGCATAAAGCAGCTTTTAGCTTAATGTATTCTTGTTTATGAGCCAACGTTATTGCAAGTATGATTACTAAACGAGATTAGTCAACAACATTAATCAACAACATTAATGATACTCAAGGGTAGTGATTTTTGCGAACTTTAATTTTTGAGCGATCGCGTCACTCGATTAGGGATTTGGGGTAATGTTAATTGTTTAGTCATTTCCTATAAATGGCATTCTTTGCCAAGCCAGCTTATAATCTATATTTTTAATATCTAAATTCCTAACCTCCAATCCTTAAACCCTAATCCGCTCCGAAAAACCTTACCAGAAAAGCCATCCTATAAGCGACGCACTGAGCTTGTCGAAGTGGAGGGGGCTTTATACCCAATTTTTCGGTAATTATTATTGTCATGCTAACCGAGCAATTTCCACACCACGCCTTCTTAGAAATCATCTTAGGAAAATCAAAGTGACTTCCCGCGCAACTGAAATTCAAACGCTGATTGCAGAGATTGACAACTTACTCGCGAACAAGGGTAAGCGCTTATCTAGAGTTCTTTCCCCTCAACAAGGGCAAGAACCAAAGCTTGTATTGGAACGGATTCGTAGTTTTTTGATCGATTTAGTCGAAAATGAGACAGAAGGAGGCAGTGCGGCGCAGTTAACGCCGTTGCAGGCTAGATATATCGTTCGCGATGGGTCGTTATCAGGTTCTTCAGGCTATTTTATGGCGGAAGATGACTCTTTTGGTGGTATTGCCCCTCAAGCTTCTTTGCCACAAAATCCTTCGTCGCAGTTAAATAACCCTGTTCACGAAATTTCAACGTTGATTGAACCGCTCAAAGTTGAATTGCGATCGCTATTGGAGGAACGCCAAAATTTAGTTGAGGAAATTCGCCAGTTGGAACAACAACGACTGCACAATTATTCTTTGGTGCAGCAAATGGCAACTCAGGAACAAGCGATCGCGGAGTTTTTGCAGGTGCTGGCAAATCGGGTTGGAGAGAATCCCCCACAAGCGGCGAATTTGGTATCTATACTCAAATCGAGTCATGTTCCATCTCCAAGCCCAGTAAGTGCAGAATCGGCACAACAGGTTGAACGTTTATCCCAGTTAGCTAGCGAATTAGATCGAAAATTAATTGCCCTTGATGGAACTGTAAATATTGTTTTTGAAGCTTTACAGCGTAATGTTCATAACCATCATGATTCGTTATCTGAGGCAATGGTGAGGATGGGCGATCGCGGCAGCCAAGCGGAGCAGTTACTAAAACATTTTATTGATAATTTGATCCAACAGTTGCTGTCTTTGCCTGCGATCGATAATTACAATGTTGGAGCGAGTGCTGGATCGAAAGATGTCCAAGAATCGAATGTGACAGCGAAACGCGATAAGCGGAATTTAATCCCGGAGGTTTCTCGTACGACTTCTCGACAAGCTAAAGTTTCCCAATCCACACCAATAGTTGAAAATTTAATTGAAAAATCTGTTGGAAAATCGACCGATATAGGTACAACTGAATTACCGGATATAGATACTGGATTGCTTGATGATGGTAATGTAACGCCAGATTTGGACGCTTTACTTTTGGAACTTAGTCAAGACAGCACAACGTCTCAACAATCGTTAGCTTCTTTTTCTCCACCACAAGTAAATCAAGAATCTCAGCTTATTTCTCTTCAGGAATTAAATCAAGCACCTCAAAATCGAGCCGATGAAGTTGATCGCCTTTACGCTAGTCTATTTATTCAGGATGGTGAAACTAATCCGAATCCGCTAATAGTGGCTAACCAACTAAATCGCAATCCAATTGGTGTCACTCAGGATTTATCAATTCCTACTGTTATTGATTTGAATGCTTCCACTTCGCTATTTAGTCCAATCCCTAGCCAAGAACAAATTAATTTAGAAGAAGCTAACTTTGAGCAAATAGACTTAGATTCAAGTTTTGAGATTAGCGAACAGGTCGATAGTAATCAATTCAATGATATTACTGATGCTGTAAGTCCAGTAACTTCATTCATTAATCCAGAAACAATTATTAATGATCATGCTTCCAACGTCATCTTAGACGGAATAACTCAAGATTCTATTCGGGAAGCTTCTAATGGTGAAGAAATAGCATCTGAAACAACATTACAGGATACTACTATATCTTCAGATGTTGAATTGATTAGTATCGAAAATGTTGAAAATAGCGAAAATGCGGAGAATACCGAAAATCAGGATGAAAATCAAGATATAAAATCAGGCTTTGTTTCCGATCCTTGGTTTGATGGTAATGATGCAGGATTACTAAACCTACAAGACTTGCAATCTCAAAATCTTGATACTCAAAATCTTGATACTATGGTTTCCGGACAAACAAATGATGCATGGCAAGCATTTTTTGGTAACGAAATCACCGCTAACACAACCCTAAATCAGGAAGAACCAACAGATAGCGATCGCATTACGGTATTAACCGATTTAATCTTTGTTGATGCCGAAGATGCGATCGCGTCATCCGATATTAGTAATATTAGCGAAACTGAACCAAAACCAATCGAAGCAGAGAATCCCACAGCCAGCGAAAATGTAACCACAAATTACATTACAGCATCACCACAGGAAATATTACTTTCAAAAGCGACGGCTGAAATAGATGCTGCAATGCCGAATATTTCCCTTGATGAAGAACAATTGCAGCAATTAGATCGGGATTTAGCAAACTTCGATAGCGAACAAAATATTTTTGCTTCTGCTTCTTCTAATTCTGTCGTGGAAGCGCAACCCGATATTTTCTTCAACGAACTACCTAACAACCCCAATATCGAAGATTCTGAAATTAATATACCCAATCTAAATATCCCAGACGAAGCTAGTGTGGAAAATGCGAATTTTGGTATAAGTTTGGATGTAAGTCCAGATGTAAGTCCAGATATCACTACAAATGCAAGTTTAGATATCAGTACAAATGCAAGTCCAGATATAAGTCCAGATATAAGTCCAGATGTAAGTCTAAACGAAGCACCAGTTGCGGAAGCTGGAACTGAGATTAAACCTGAGATTAAACCTGAGCTTGAAACTGAGGATAATCAAAATATTGAAATTACTGCCAATGGTTCGGCAAATGATTTAGTTGATTCAGAAAATAATCTCAGTACAAATAACCTAACCACAAATAACTTAATTCCCATCTCCGGTTTAATCGGGAATACCGATTTGCCAATTAATACCCAAGATTCAGCATGGTATTTGGGAATTGACTTAGGAACAACAGGAATTTCTGCGGCTTTGTTAAATCGCTCGACAACAGAAGTATACCCACTTTACTGGTCAGCAGAAACCGAAAACAGCACAAATGGGGTAAAACGTTCCTTTAGATTACCAGCAGAAGTTTACTTACCAGCAACAGCAGGGAAACCAATCGGGGATAATCAAGAAACGACAGCATCAGAAGCATCATCCCCAACACCTCAACATTTATTTTCTGCCGAATTAAAGCCTTATTTACAACTTGCTTTAGCCTATCGCAGCGATTACCTGGCTCGAACAACCCCAATTAGGCAAGATACTACCGCTATTGGAACCCCACAACCACAATTAAAGTGGGAACCCGTGCTGCAACTAAACGAAGTGGCAACCGTACCATTAGTTTGGATGGTGCGATCGCTCTCAAAATTACTTTTAACTCTCAAATCGGATCGTAACAGCACCACTTTGGGTTTAGCTGCCACTGCAATGGGTTTAAATCCCGAAAACTTTGCCAATGCCATCGATAATCTAGCAGGAGTTATTTGCTCAGTTCCATCAAACTGGTCAGAACAATACCGCTTTAATATCCGCGAAGCTTTACTGATCAGCAAAATCATTTCCCATCCCCAACAAGTATTTTTTGTTGAAGAAGCGATCGCAACCCTGCTTTCCGAACTCGACGGTTGTAACGGGGAAGAAGTCAAGCTCAAAAGCCGTACAGGTTCAGCAAAAGCAAAAAGCAGTGACTATCCTCTGATTGGGAATACCCTAATTATGAATATCGGCGCAAGTTCTACAGAAATGGCGCTGGTGGATATACCCGATCATCTCATCGAATTGACCCATAGCGATTTTATGCTCCATAGTTTTGCCTATGGGGGAAAAAGTATCGAACAAGATATTATTTGCCAATTGCTATTACCCCCCAAATGGCGACAATCCAATTCCATTAAGCTGTCAGATAAGGAAGCTGTCAGTAGCAATCCTTGGAATTGGCAACCATCGATACAAGGATTGGAAAATACGCGCTTATCGAGCTTGCAATGGGAAGAACTAACCCTACCTCGTCCAGGAGAACCCGACGGCAGCGAACGTATTCGTCTACAACAAAGGCTGGAAAGTTCGCTTTTGGGACAAGCATTGCTCGATGCTGCAACCGCAATGAAATTAATTTTACAGCACCAAGAATCATTTTCTCTGCAACTGGCTGACCAAAGCTGGACATTGCAACGACGCGATTTAGAAAGTCAAGTTTTTGTCCCCTTCGTGCGTCGTCTCAACCGGGAACTCAATCGTCTACTAGTGGCACGGGGGATTCCCACAGAAGCAATTAACCAAGCTATTCTCTCAGGTGGAGTCGCCTCATTAGGTGCAGTTAGTCGCTGGTTGCGGCAAAAATTACCCAATGCCAGAATTATCCAGGATTTATATCTTGGGGAAAATGGCGCACCAACATGTAGTCGTGTTGCTTATGGCTTATGTTTACTACCATTACACCCCCAAGTGTTGGAAATACCCAGACAGCAATATACTGATTATTTCCTATTCACTGAATTATTAAAAGTGCTTCCAGAAAGGGCTTTATCCTTTGGCGAAGTCGTGCAATTATTCGAGGAGAGGGGAATTAACACCCGTAGTTGTCAACAACGCTTATTAGCCTTTTTAGAAGGGGAACTGCCAGCCGGTTTAATTCCCAACAGCATTGATTCCCTGTGGTTGGTGCAATCTTCCGTAGAGAATCCAGATTATAGAGCGATCGCATCTACACCACTATTTGAAAAACAAGGTAGTCTCTCCTACGTCCCCAACACCCAGCAAATTCAACAATTACTCCGTTACCTGGATGCCGTTAAAGGTAGTACTCAGCAGTCTTTAGAGGAACCATATACCGTGAATTTCGCAGTCGGAGCCAGAGAATAACGATTGAAGAAGGCAGAAGGCAGAAGGAAATACCTAATTCCCAATGCCCAATGCCCATATCCCAAATTTATAAAAACTACCTAAAAAAATACTAAAATTTTAAATTCAACTAGTTTAGTTCAAAGATTAGATAAAATTTTCTCCCAAGGGTTATCACTAGTAAATATACTGGAGTATAGTTCATAAAAGAAAACTTAAATAATATGTGAAATCCGAACTATAACAGTGTCTGCCTATATATCTGATGCAGATAGCTCCTCTGCACGTAAATCGCTAATGGTAAACTATCCCAATTCAATCGAGTACTCGCAACAGACTTCACATCCTTCTGTTACAAGTTCTATCAAACGGATAATTGATATCATTGGAGCTATTATTGGAATCGTAATTACAGCTTTTGTCGCAATAGTTATACTAATTGCGACCAAATTTGATGACCCAGGTTCGCTCTTCTACAGCCAAACTCGTTGTGGTTTGAATGAAGAAGAGTTCCGCATTTGGAAGTTTCGCTCAATGGTTGTTGATGCGGAAAAACTCAAGCATCTCGTCAAAAATGAGGCAACAGGTCACATCTTTAAATCTACTGACGACCCACGGATAACACCTATGGGTAAAATATTACGTAGAACAAGTTTGGATGAACTGCCCCAATTTTGGAATGTGCTTCGGGGAGAAATGAGTTTGGTAGGAACTCGTCCACCGACTCTTGATGAGGTAAAGAACTACCAACCCCATCATTGGGAACGTTTGCGAGTCAAACCAGGAATAACTGGAGAATGGCAAGCTAATGGACGTTCTACGATTAAAGACTTTGAACAAATAGTTAAAATGGATATTGATTACCAACGTAAGTGGTCGCCAATGTATGATTTGATATTAATCTTTAAAACTATTTGGGTCGTCTTCACCAAAAATGGGGCTTATTAAAATTAGTGAGTGCGATCGCTCTTAATGGTTGCTTTAGTTGAAACTACTCCACAGCGATTTCTCCGTAATATCCCCCAAAATATTAAAATAATAAATTTCATATCCCCAGCTTCTTACCAGAAACTGGGGATATTATTGTAAGCAAATTCATTTAAAGTAGATTTCAGGAAATTGAACTATACCAAACCCATCAAAAACCGTTTAGGTTTAGGGTTTCCGGAAAGTCGAACATGCTGTAGAATTAACCACCTGGTGGGTCTGTATCATCATTCTCAGTATTTTTATTTAATCTAGATAGATTCTTTTTAATATATTTACTTTGGTCTTTGTCATTAGCTAATTTTTCCGAGTTTTTGCTATCTTGTTCACGTCGCATGGTAAATATTCCTGTGTTTAGTTGAATTTATATATTTTTGAGGGTTTTTGAGATTTTTTCGGTCTTTGCTATTTATTCTTCAACAGGTTATGCCTTGATTTTCGATTTTGTTTTCCAAGCTTGTCACTTTATCTATAGTGGTGAGACTTCCCAACTTATGCATCTGGCTAAACTCAACAAAAAGCAAACAAAGCTGTATTATCTTTTTGCGGATTGAAATAGTAAATTAAATAGTAATTTTTTACACGCAAACACAGGGAAAATTTATGGCAGTTTCGCAGCTTGCAGCCTTTGGGAACCACCTACTAATCGGGATTTCCGGTACTAAATTAAATGATGATGACAAAAAATTACTTAGTGAACTCAAACCAATCGGGATTGTTTTCTATGGTAAAAACTTTCAAACAGGTTCTCACTATGAAGTCTGGCTACAAACCTTCAAAGAATTAAATGCCCAAATTCGTGAATATGCAGAACGCGATCGCATGTTTATGACTCTCGATCATGAAGGTGGTAGGGTTCATCGTCCCCCATTCCCCATTACTCGCTTTCCTGAAGCATATTTAATTCAATCCCATGCCCGTGAAGTGGCAGCAGCAGCAGGTATGGAACTCAAATCGATGGGTATTAATGTCTCTTGGTCACCTGTGGCTGATATTTACTCAAATCCCAACAACCCCATTATTGGAACTCGCGCAATGGGAATTACTCCCGAATCTGCGGGTATTTTTGCCTGCGAATATTTGGCAGGTTTGGAGGATGTTGGGATAATTGGTTGCGCCAAGCATTTTCCTGGACATGGAGACACTACCAGCGATTCCCATTTGGAATTACCCGTACTCAATCTGACTGCATATGAATTGCAAACCCGCGAATTAATTCCTTTTCAAGCTTTAATTGCAGCACAAGTACCAATGGTGATGACTGCACATATTCTCTTTCCGAAGATAGATGGTAATGTACCTGCAACTTTATCGAAGACAATATTAACGGGAATATTACGGCAGGAATTAGGATTTATCGGGGTAATTGTTTCCGATGATTTAGATATGAAAGCGGTTGCGGATATGTATGGTCAACCGGGAACCGTTACCAAAACCTTTAATGCTGGCTGCGATTTATTTATGGTGTCCCGAAATTTACCATCATCTTCCCTAGATAGGACAATTGCGATCGCACAGGATTTTAGTAACTCGATTCGCGATCGTAGTTTAGACGCAACAATTGTGGAAGCTGCAAAAACTCGAATTGACAAGCTTTTAGCATTAACTCCCCAATATTCAGTAGAACTACTCGACAAAGCAACATTACAAAAACATGCCGAATTAGCTATTTCCTGCGCTTTTACACAAGGTTAATGGTTAAATAATATCCCTGACGTTTGAGAAATGCCGGGGATATTATCAATTTCCACTTTTTCCAGAAAATTAAAGTTGATTATTCTTTAGATTATTTTTAAATGATGACTTCCAAAACCTGATGTACGAACTAACTTTAGAACGCTATAATTGTCAGAAAACGCAAACCATCCTACTGCCACAAGGTTTTCATCCCTGGACCTTGCACGATTGTATACGACTTTGATAATCCAATTTGTGGCGCAAAAGCTTGGATCGAAACCCTTGTCGAGCCAATCATTCTCGATGGTTAAATTCCGTGACTTTTCCCCACTACCCAATGTCGCTTGAAATAACGCGATAGTGATGACTCAGGTAAAGATAAACAAATTGGTCTGCCGTGGGGACAAGTACGGGGGTTACGAGTACTTTGCCATTGTTCTAATAACCTTTGCATTTCTGCCATTGTCAGAACTGTACCGTTACGAATGGCGCTGCGACAAGCAACGGCAACTTGTGCTGCTTGTAAATCTCCACCTTGACTCAATTCTAAAATTGCTTCACTACAATCTTCCCGTTGTTTGAGCATTGCGGGAACGCTACGCACTGCCCAAAGATTTTCCCCAAAGGGTTCAATATCTAAACCAATACGTTGGAGTTGTTCGACTTGTGCGATCGCAAGTTGAAAGAGGATTAATGCTGGTTCGATGGGTACAATTTGCCAGCGATCGCATATCTGTTCGTATAATACCCGTTCGTGAGCAATATGTTGTTCGACTAACCAGACACCATCGGGATGCTCGACAACTATGTACATTTTGTTGACTTGAGCAACTGCTGTTAATTTTGGTGTGGTGACTTCTCTGGAATCATCCTGGGTGGAAAGTGGAGAATTGGGGAGAAAGGTTTTATTGGGAAGTTGATCGGAACTACCGTTTTCTTGGTTTATTTCTTGGTGTTCACTGGGTTGAGGTTGAATTGAACGATTGGGATTGTATTGGTTTTGTGCTTCGGCAACTTTGATTAATTGACCAACTCGGCTAGTTTGGATGGCTTCGCTAACTGTATCCGAATTGATGCGAAGGGCTTGGGCGATCGCTTGACTAACTTGTTCTTGCCAGAAATTCAGATTATTCAGATAAATCTCGCTTTTAGCCGGATTGCGATTCCAATTAATATGTTCGGGAGCAATTTCTAAATGTAATAAACAAACAGGGAAGCGATCGCGTGGTAAGGTGCGATGAAAAGCACTAAATACGCTTTGTTCGATTTCCGATGCTTTGACCATGCGTTTGTTTACCGCAATCCGCACCCAATCTGGACGATGACGGTGACATCGATCGGGTAATCCAATCACTAGATGCAGTTTGCAAGTAGGGTTTGGGGGAAGATGTAAAGATGTGGAAATGGGAGAAGAAGCAGAACTGTAGGTAAAGGCTGATTTTAATGGTTGGAAAGCGAATTGTGCTGATGGGTTGGGTTCTTCCAAGCTCAATCGCAATTCAACTTCTAATTCATGCAAATCACCTTGACGAACTTGGTGTAATATTTGTGGTAATAACCTTCCCATTGTCGCGGCTGGACTGAGACTAAACCAGATGCGGTCATTTTGCCAAACTTGCCAAGCTACTTGAGGATGACACAAAGCGATTTGATAAATTATTGCTTGTACAGCCTTCATTTGCTGATTCGTATTTGGTAAACCCTGCCGTCTTTCCCGACAATTCCCAAACAAATTCGAGACAGTGACTACAGTACCAGGTGCGATCGCAGTTGCTTCCATTTGTAATACTTTGCCACCTGCACCATATACTACACGGAATCCACAGCCATCATTTCTAGATTCTGTAGTCACGGTATTGTTTGAACGACTTAAAATTTCTAAATTCGCTAGGGTTGTCAAACTATGTAAAGCTTCACCACGAAACCCCAAACTGCGAATTTTCCATAAATCGGCACCTTCATGTATCTTGCTAGTACTATGTGCGATCGCGGCATTTTCTAAATCTTCATAGTTGATGCCGCAACCGTTATCAGCTACGCGAACTCGCCATTGTTGTGGATGTAAATAAACAGTTATTCGATTTGCACCTGCATCAAGGGAATTTTCCACCAATTCCCGCACTACAGCCGCAAACGAGTCAATCACTTCGCCAGCCGCAATCAGATGTACGACTTCGTTGGGTAAAGTTTGAATCGTGGATGCCATAACCTCTAGTTTAGGGCATAATTGACATCCACTATACATTTTTCTCTGTTCTAATTTTTATTGCTTTCTGCGGGAAGAAAGAATTCAGAATCAATGCGATACGCGAAGCGTTAAGCTGATGTGCAGCTAAATTATAGAATACAAAAAAATAAAATCATTGTAATGCGGGCAGCTTGCCCACATTCGATATACAAATTAAATACGCAACACAACCCTTTGTAAAGACGTTCCACCGGAACGTCTCTATAACCTTAACTAACTATCACTTATGCCATCACTTTCCCAGGTTGTGGGTTGATTATACCACTTAACAATGAAGCTGGACGCTGATGGTAAGGAGAAGCAAATGCATGTTTAAATGCAGCATCTTGGCAAGCTTGTAACTGCTGAAAACTAATAATGTCGTAAGTTAACAAGTTCTCATATTCAAACGGCAAACGGACGTTATGCAAACCTGCATTATCAGTACAAATTGCAATATCAACACCTGCTTCAAAACATTTGTCAAACACTATCTTGAGTTGACGAATATCATCCAAAGTCCCCGTCTTCATATAAGTAGTTGGGCAAACCTCCAAACATTGTCCCCGACGCGCCAAATCTGGTAATAATTGAGGATGCCGTAAGGGAATTTGAATACCGTGACCAATTCGCTTTAAAAAAGGTAGCAATTCTGGGTAACTACCATCAGTTGTTTCGTACAAGTGTCCAGTTGTATTTACACCCAATGACAGCGCATATTCGTATAATTTAATCCACTCATCTAGCCTTTCAGCATAATAGCGATCGCCCCCAGCCACATCAATAGCGCAGACAAATTTTTTACTTTGAGAAGCTAAATCAATAATTGCCTTATTTACCTCATAGGGTAAACGGGAGTGCATACAGAGGATTTGACTGGTGACAATCGGATATTCAGGAATTTGACTGGCATTTCCCACCACATCAACAATTTCTGCCATTTTGTCGATGCGTTCCGATTGACTTAAGTGTTCTGGAGTCCTCAGATAGGGTGTATAACGCAATTCCAAATACGCCAAATTCTCGAAAATATAAGCTCCACGCAACAAACGATAAATAAAATAAGGTAATGTTTCTACAGTTTGGACGCTTTCTACTAAAGTATGTAATTCCAGATATTCATCTAGAGTGTTGCGGGGTTTAGTATAAAACTCTTCAAATGCAGGATAGTCATCAAAGCGGGACACCATTTCCTCAGAATGACGCTGAAAGTATCGCCATAATACGCGGGGTACTACCGAACCCCCAAGATGTCGATGCAATTCTGCATATAGAGCCATAGTGGTCTTTACGATTCAAAATTTCATTAATATTAACAAATACACAGAGAAAAAGAATCTACCCATCAAAATTTTTGCGAAGAGATTTTTCTCCGAACCAAGCCTCAATAACCAACCCATCTAGTAAAGGGTTATAGTGGTTGGTAGTTAATATGTAAGAATGGCTCAGGTGCGACTCGAACGCACGACCAAGGGCTTATGAGTCCCCTACTCTAACCAACTGAGCTACTGAGCCAAGAATTGTTTAACAGTATTTATCTAAAAACCTTTGTTCAACAATTTCATTCAACGACTCCTAAATTTAGCATAATATTTTTGTCGCCGCTAGTCCTTTTGCTAAATTTATTTTACGGGGACAAAAATTGGTGTTGGGTAGAAAAACAATTGATGAACTCAAAAGCAAAAGAGGGAATTATATCCCTCTTTGACGTTGTAATTATTCAGTCGCAACCAAAAACTTAGACCCTTGCAGGTAACATGGCGATTGGATTAACCGCACCCTTACCAGAAGGATGAATCTCAAAGTGGGTGTGTGGACCAGTACTAAAACCGGTGCTTCCCATTGCGGCAATTGTGTCACCTTGCTGCACTTGTTGCCCCTCTGACACCATAACTCTGCTGTTATGACCGTAACGGGTCATACTACCATCAGGATGACGAATTTCGACTAAGTTACCGTAACCACCCTTACTCCAGCCAGCTTTCGCGACGATTCCGGGAGCAGATGCATAAATTGGAGTACCAACGGAGTTAGCGACATCAAGACCTTTGTGCATTCTGCCCCAGCGCCAACCGTAACCGGAGGTGAGAACACCTTTAGCAGGCCAAATGTAAGCAACGTTGCCGATATTTCCGTTGTTTGTAGGTGCAATTATTGGCGGACTATTTTCGTCAACCGCTCTGGGTATGTATTTATCAATTGCTGCTAGAGGTGGCAATTGCGGTGTAACTACTGTACCGCGCATGTTGCCAAGGGACTCAGATGCATTTGTCGTTGTGGGTACGGGGGGATTTGACATCCTGCCACCGTTGCTGGCGTTACGCGCCCATTCAGGGTTGATTCGTTCGTAGTTGCTGTAATTTGGTGCCATTGGTGTTGGAACCGGGATGGGCACTGCTACTGTGTTTGCTCTGACAGTATTTTGTCTGTAGGTTGGAACGGGTATGGCGATATTATTACGGCGATCGCGTGCAGGGAATGCAGGAACTGTTGGTACTGCAATCGAGTTTGGTGTAGAAACAGGAACGGGAACCGCAACAGTGTTGTTATACTGATTCTGCTGAGAACCTCGCTTTCCAGACTGTTGAGCGCGATATCGTTGACGCAAGCGTTCAATTTCATCTTGCAAACTGCGAAGACCTCGGTCTTCTTTTGCCTGTTTATTGCGATTATTCCGGGATGCTAGTTGCATTTCCGCAAATATTTTGGGTACGGGGGTATCACCACCCATTCCATTTGCAGGAGCATCTGTCAATTCTGTTGTGGTTGTGCCAGTGGAAGTAACACCTTGATTGGTATTACCGCTAGCGACTAACGATTGGGGTGGGGTAGCAATGCCTGTTGGTACAGCAACTGGTGCAACTGGTGCAATCCCGTTTGCCGGAATCGAAGTACTACTGGTAGATGCGATACCTACGGTAAGCTTCGCTAACGCTCCTGAAGCTGGATTAACTTGGGTAGTAGAAGCAGGAATATTCAGTTTTTGACTGATTTTTAGCTGGTTGAGATTAGTTATACCATTAGAAGAAGCAATATCGGCTACTGAAGCACCATGCTTAATTGCGATCGCAGCTAATGTATCCCCAGGCTTAACTTCGTAAGTTTTCGATGCCGCAGGTTGAGTAGGTACGGTTGCAAGGGAAGTTATTGGCGAACCCTCCAAGGTTGCTGTTCCTTGATTCGATGCTGATGTATTCGTCTCCCCAGACTTCCACTCCGCCAGACTTTCTCTTAAACGGTTCGATTTTTTCTGTAACTGACTAATCGCTAACTCTTGCTGTGCTTTTAACTGCTCGTTGACTTCGTTGCTTTGCCCTTGTTCTGGTGCAACTGTCCCTGGGAGATTTTCGGATACTTTGGCTGTTTGTACTTGCTGTTTATTCGCTTGTACTCTGGCGATCGCATTTACAATCTGTTTACCCTTAGTGGCTTGCTCTTGCGCCGAATAAACAGTTTTACTTTCAGTTGTAAATTTGTTCGTGACTGACGTTGGTGTGGGAACCTCTAAACTAGAATAGCTCGCTGCAACTTGCAATTTAGCTCCAAGCCCTGGCATCTGGGAAATTGCTGTCGGTTCCACAACCACAGGATTCTCAAGCACGCTCATGTTTGAAGCGACTTTGGTATCCAGCTTGGCTGTGGCAGCAAATTTCACCGCATTATCAGCAACAGGAGTTGTAGAAGCTGTATTTTGATTTGCTACAGGCTCCGCTGCCAGAACTTGGTCGCTTTGCCGAGTCACGAAAAGGCTCGTAGCACCCATTGAGATTGCCAAACCAATCATAGCCGCGCTTGTTCGCCCTCGACGATTGATTTTTAGGTTTGGTTCGTTCAAATTATCCACTGGAACATCCTCATTGGGGTTACTTTTTTGTGCAGCCTTAACTTTCTTTTTTAATGCTCGTTTCAAAGACGACCTCCTTAACGATCGCTAGCGCTTAACTGATCTCGATTTTTCAGTCGGATACTAGTCAATGATTTATATCACTACAAACGATAGATCAAGATCACAATCACCAGAGATACTTAGGCAAGATTAACTTGGTTCTCTGTTTTAGACAAGTTTACGCTGTTTAAAAAAACTTAATTTTTGCGTTTACTTGTCTTATCACTCCTCACCACTTGTGATGTGTCACTCTTTACATTTATCGTTTGATATGCTGCTCT
The DNA here is from genome assembly GCF_002289455.1 of Brunnivagina elsteri CCALA 953. Lineage (GTDB taxonomy): Bacteria > Cyanobacteriota > Cyanobacteriia > Cyanobacteriales > Nostocaceae > Brunnivagina > Brunnivagina elsteri. Next base: position 475 of record NZ_NTFS01000129.1, on the reverse strand, counting down.
TCGGAAAAAATCAGGCTAACACATTTAGGAAGCCTAATCTCAAATCTTTGGAGCTTTCACATCTCAGAGGAAGGAAAATATTTACTTCCTGCTGTAGATATATTCGTGGGTTCAGCTTTAAATCCGCCCTCCCAACACGAGAATTTACGTTGATTATTCCCTAAAAAACAACCGTAATTACTCGCAGGTATTTTTACGCCCCTGAAAATGCTTATTTGCAAGCAATATGCCGCAAATGTTCTATATGACTGGGATTTGACCTTGTTGTTCCTTATATTATGGGGGGGCAAATTCATGAAAAGCTATGTCTTACTTTACCTTTTGACTCTTCTCTTATATACAAATTTCTTATATATCGTCACTGAGATAAGTAAGTATAATTCCTGATGCCATTTTCAACAATTACGATTAATGTATACATTCTCTTCGTATAAATACTTGTATTTACCTATATTTTTAATAATAAATATTAAGG
>NZ_NTFS01000128.1 GCF_002289455.1 Brunnivagina elsteri CCALA 953 | reverse complement strand
CACTCTCAACTACACCCCTAAATTCACAATAATATATTTTCGTGGAAAACTCCAGTTCTCAAAATGGACGAGGTTTATCTCGATCTGAGAAAATCTTTTTTATTTTTAAGCTGCGGATATAACATTAGTGTTTCTCTTTTCTCGTTTAATTGTCAGGTTTGCTTCAAAACCCGCCAATTTCGCTGAAACAGAACTATTTACATCAATAAATATGGGCATAGTTTCCCAACAACTACGACAAAACCAGGAAACTTCATTTTTGCTAATGTGACGAAGTAAAACACCAGAACAGCAAGGGCAGTAATTCATAATTATAAGCAAAATAACAACTGCAACATAAATCAGAAATGATTTGAAGAACTTCATTATTTATGTTGTCTAACCTGAAACTACTTTTAGAATGTGAGGAAGTTGTGAGGAATCTGAAGATAGTTCATAGTATGCAGTTTTTCTTAATTAAAGTTAAAATTTATTATTCTTAAATTTAGTTAATATTTAAATTTAATTATCATTTTGGCAACTTTATATTTTGTTACCTATACTAAAAACGCTTGAAAACTGAACTTTTCTTCACCTCAAAATGACAATCTTAAGCCTCTCCCCTTACTAAGGGGAGAGGTTTGGAGAGGGGTTCTATATTAATTAATAAGTCCAACTTTAAGGCGTTCGCAGTATACTTTAGATTTAATATATGTAGGAATCAGGTTTGATTTTTGTTGTAGCTTGTGCTTATAAGTTTAGGTATTTTAGAGTGTGTTCAAAAATCTGCGGAGTAATCCGATATCAACCCATATTAATTATTAGAATACCCAAAAAGAAGGTATTATTGTGCCGATTTAATGGAGATATAAAATATTAATATTGAGTAATAAGTCTAATAAACTTAATCAAATTTAAGTGACATACGCGGCATTAATCGTTGTAAATTTTTCAATGATTTTGTCTGCCAAGGTATTTTACTAGAAGCTAGCATTATCATCTGAACTTCGGGCTTTTTACGCATATCAATAAAAAATTTAGATAGCATATTAACCCCTGAACTATTCAGCAAATCTAAATTGGTTAAATTAATATTGATAGTAGATGCACTACTTGCTACATCATTTAATAAGTTTAGAATAGGAGAATATTCTGCCATTCCAGCTAAACGTAATGAGCCTTTCAAATAAATAGTCTCACTATTTTCATCATACCAAACATGGTAATTTTCATCTTGAATCATCGTCATACTATCTTCATTCCTCTTCTGATTACTATCTATATAAGCTTCATATTTAAATTTGGCATTAATCTTTGTAAATTCTTCAATAATTTACCTTGCCAAGGTATGGCATTTGAACCAAGTATCATCAAATGAATGGCTGAATTACTACGCATTCCAATCACAAACTTCGACAGCATTGTAATTCCAGAACTATTTAGGAAATCAAGATGTATTAGATTTAAAGTCAACCTTGCTGGATTACCACTAATAGCATCGTTCAAAATTTTTAAGATGGAGGAATATTCTTCCATCCCATTTAATCTCAGACTTCCGTGGAAGTTAATACTGGCAGAGCTAGTATCATAGCAAACTTTATAATTATCGTCTTTTATTTCCATCATTTGAAATTAACTTATAAGGTGAGTATAGAATATTGCTTAGATTGTGAGTTGAACCATCGTAGTCACAGTGATTATTTCTGGCTTTTCTTGTATAGTCTCAAACTTCCAGCCAAGCATCGCTGAATAATCATTTATCATACTCAATAAACCTAAACCAGAAGCTGTACTATTTTCATCTTCTGCATTTTTTTCTAATTGACTAAAATATAATTCATTTGCATCTGAAACCATTAACTCTTCGACAAAGGCAACAAAAGAAGCTACAGAAGACTTATTAATACTATTGGTGACAAAAAATCTAATTTGATCGGCATCCAATTGAAGTTGAATACTGATTGGACAGCGAACCTATAGTCACAATATTTCATGGAGTTTTCTAGTAACTCATTTGCAATATAGCTAGTTGCACTTTTAATTTCTGATTGCCGTTGAGCAGTGCTGGGTTGGTTCTCATCTGTGGGGATAAAAGATGTTAGATAATCAGCCATAAAATCAGCCGACAATCCATTATTCCGCCAACGGTCTTTTATTGGTATTGAAGATGGTGAAAAACTTAAAGTTAATTGGTCTTGATTAAGTGGTTTGTCTACATAATATCCAAATATTTGATTCATTTTAATGCCCTCTTAATTACATAATTTATGATTCAATCTTCTTAGTTTGATATGCTCATTATAAAATCTAATTTTACACTTGCTTTATTTACTTGTGAATAATTAATTTGAAGTATGATAAGTATTATAAAAATGAATTTTATCAACTTAACTATTAATACAGCAGCGTAGCTTTTTACTGAATATACAGAGACGTGAAATATCTCGTCTCTACAGGTTTTATTTATCTACTTCATTTACCTTAGGTGATGTTGATTATATTTAGCTAATATAATTACTCACTCTACATAATATCGCACTGAGATCATTTATTTAGCTTCAGTAATATTACGGATAAATAATAATAGTTATTTATCTAAATAAAATTTAGCTGAACAATTTTTTATAGTTCCCCAAAAATACAGAAAGTACGTTTTTTTCAGCAACCTCTAGATATAGTCGAATACCAAGATTAATCAACGATAGAACTACTTTTTTAGCATTGAAAAATATTATTGAAAAGTCTCAAATTAATACTTATATCCCCGACTTCTAACTTTAGTAAAACGAGAAAGAATCACTAGGGAAAAGTCGGAGATATTTTCAAATGATTTATACCGATAACTCAACCATTGTCGTTATACTCATAACTTGAGGTTTGTCTGCGATCGCTTCAAATTTCCAAGCTAAATTAGCCGAGTAATCGTTAATCATACTCAGAAAACCAATCCCTGATTTAAAACTGTATTCATCACCAGAGTTTTTTTCCAAATGGCTAATATAAAGTTCTTCTGGATTAGTATGGGAGATTTGGTAAATGATGCCTTGAAGATTGGCAGCACGTAACTGACTAATACAATTGGTGACAAAAAATCTAATTTTTTGTCTATCTATATATAATTTGATAGTAATAGGTAATTGTGAAGCTTGATGGCAGTATTTGACAGAGTTTTCTAGAAGCTCATTAGCAATATAACTCATAGAACTCTTAATTTCTGATTGTCGTTGCAAATTAGTTTCTTCCTGGTCATTTTTTGTGACAAATGTTGTTAAAAAATCAGCAATAAAATTCGCAGATAAGTCATTATTACGCCAAAATTCTTCAACTGATATAGAATCAGGTAAAATTTCTAAAGTCAGTTTTTCCCTAGTAGAATGTTTTTCAATAAATTCGCCAAAAATCTGTGTCATGGTGATGCCTTTTCTCCCTAATCAACTAAGTAGTTACTATTTGCCGTTAAGAACTATAGTTTGACCTTTGTTGCTGTACATTGCCTATCACTTTTGTCAAGCTCTTATACACAATATTGTACTATATCAAATGTTGCATACTTCAGTGTTTATGCTGAGATAACCTAATTATTTAAAATTCCTTGCTTCGGTAACTGATGGCAGAATTAGAAAAGCTGACGGAGACAGAGATAAGCCCAGAGAGAGAGTTCTCTCACGGTGACGAGATGGGAGGATGATATAGTACACAAAGGATTGCGCTCATCGGACAGATAACAATTAACTAATTTTTGGGTGATGCTGCGCGAGTATGGGACTCCAAAGAGGAAATTTGATATTGATAGCCCACTCATTTTGTTTCTATTGGTTCGTCTTCTTCGGGGCTATTCTTGCCCGATACTTTCTGATCGCTGGGGGAGCTTACTTTCTCTTTTATTCGTTTCTGGGAAAGTATTTTGCGAAAAAAAGTTTGCGTCGGTTCCCCCCATTGAACGGTTCCATCGTCAAGGATATTGAATTATCGCTCCTTTCTGCGGTGGTTTTTGCCGTTTGTGCCACGCTGATTATGTCAGGTTACGATTTGGGAGTTACACTTTTGTATGCTGATATACATCAGTATGGACTGTGGTATTTAGGAGTCAGTTTTGTTGCGGTGCTTTTGCTTCAAGATACATACTTTTACTTTATCCATCGGATGTTTCACCATCCCCGACTTTTTAAATGGGCACATTACGGACACCATCGTTCAGGAGAACCAACTCCGTGGAGTTCCTTCGCATTTGATCCTCCAGAAGTGATCGCACAAGCTCTGTTTTTTGTAGTTATAGTTTTCATACTTCCACTTCATTTCATCACTTTGATTGCCATATTGATGGTGATGACGGTATGGGCTGTATTGAACCATCTTGGATTTGAGGTGTTTCCCTCGTCATTTAAAAGCCATTGGCTCGGTAAATGGTTCGTCACTGCGACACACCACTCGATACATCATCGTAAGTATACATTGCACTACGGTTTATATTTTACCTTCTGGGACAGGTTACTTGGTACTCAAGACCCAAATTATGAAAATGATATCCCCGGATTGTCAGATTAATAAGTGCGATTAATCAAAATTAATTAATCAAAAAATACATTTATATACTCAACTGCATTAAATCCAGTTTGTTTGCCAGTTTTCAAAAAATGCTCCAATTCCATTTGATAATGCTCGACATCAAAATCGGTTATATCAATTGGTTTGGCTTGCTGTGATGGTTTTTTAATTATTCGTACTTGATATTCTTCCAGAGAATTTAAATTATTAGATAAATTGCTCAACTTTTGTTTTGCCCCATCTTGCAAAAACTCTAAATATCCTCGCTTAGAGAAACTCCAGTAGCATCCAGAGGAAGTAACATAAAATCGACGTGACATAGGTTTTTGTTTCGATGGACGAATAGTGTTGATTGTAGGTAAAAACTCCATACTTACTTAAGTTACAGTAGCTTTTCGTTTTCTGGTAAACCTTAAACCATTTTCCGTACTCACGATGCTGCTGAAAGATAAACCAAAATTTTAGTTATTACAACTTAATTAATGCGAATGATTTCCTTGACAGAGTGTGCGATCGCAATCAGTTATACTAATCAGCACAAAATTTCTGACCGAAAAATTTATTCAATGATAAAATGGTGAGAATTTACTTTTTATTGCTCAAAGGCTTACCATCAGGACGAAGTTGCTGTCTACCATTCCGAATAATACGTGTCATCTCATTTAAATCTTCCTCAATATGTTCTAAAACACTATCAGCATAATCATCAGCACCTTGCTCGATTTGTTGAGCTTCTGCTACAGCACGTTGTCGCATTTCCTCTAATTCTTGCTGGCATTGACGACGTTTGATATCAATTTCTTGCAAAGTTTCTTGCATAATCGCGTCGCATTCTTGCTGCACTTTCCGGTGCATTTGTTCAGATTCCCGCTCTGCTTGGTGAATTATGTCATTTTCATCCAAAATCTGAGCGCGTTTAGCTTGTGCCGCATCGACAATGCGCTGTCCGTATTCCTCTGCCTCCAGCAATATCTCCTCTTTTTGTTGGATAATCAACCCAGCCTCAGCAAACGCTTGCGGTAACGACATCCTGATTAAATCCAGCAAGTCGAGCAGCTTTTCTTCGTCCACCAAAGTACGTCGAGTCAAAGGGATGCGGAAGCTTGAGAGAATCGTCTCTTCCAAGCGGTTAATTTCCTGCTGAATGTCCAAACTTTCCGTTGATGGAGTTTCTACAGGGGAGACTCCGTTGGATAGTTCCTGAGGGATGGGATTGATTCCGTTTTGTTCGGGTTCGCGACTTGATAATTTTGGGTGTAGCATTGGTATATATCTAGAGCAACGTGCGGAGGGACAAGATGATTGACAGAGCCACCAAACCTTGCAATCTCTTTTACTACACTACTACTTAAAAAACTATACTCGTTTGATGTCGCTAGAAAAACTGTTTCGATTTGCGTCGAAAGAGTGTTATTGGTGTGCGCCATCTGGAGTTCGACTTCAAAATCAGAGATTGCCCTTAAACCCCTCAATAATACTTGTGCTTGGCGCATCTGAGCATAATTAACAGTTAATCCGTCGAAGCTATCAACTTCAACGTTTGGTAGATGTTTTACCGATTGACTGATTTGCTCTATCCGTTTTTCTACGGTAAATAATGGTGTTTTGTTTGGGTTAAGTGACACAGCAACTATTACCCACTCAAATAGTCTCGCGCCACGCTGGATAATGTCGAGATGCCCTAGTGTGATCGGGTCAAAGCTTCCTGGGTAAATGGCAATCATAGATTATGGATGCCTCTAAGTTGTTGAAGTTGAAGTGATTATACGATACATAAGTAGATTATGGTAAGAGATTAATTATTGATAAGGCGTTATGTGTATTGGAATAATATCAGACATCTGGTCTAAGTAAAGATGCGAGATTATTGGAAGATTATTCGGGGATTGTAAATCTAGAAACGGGAAATTTAGCGTCTTTGTGCAGCCAAGGCGAATTACAATCAATCCTGTGGTGAGGAAAGGAGTCTCAAGTTAAAAGCAAAAATATTAGACAAAATACTTAGAAAGATGCAAAATCAGCACTCTGGGCAATGGAAGGAACCCGCCCATCCAAGCAGTTTACACCTTTACAATTAACTTCTAATAACTTCTAACTTTTATGGGTATTTTTAAATGACACTAGATTTTACTCTTTTGCCTTTAGCGTTTCGTTTTACTTCCCCAGGACCAATTGTTTTCCAACTTGGACCAATCACAGTGCGCTGGTATGGCTTGTTGATAGCTACGGCAGTTCTGTTAGGTGTTACTTTATCTCAATATTTAGCCAAGCGTCGTCATGTCAACCCAGATTTATTAAGTGATTTATCAATTTGGTTAATAATTGGGGCGATTCCAGCCGCACGACTATATTACGTGATATTTCAATGGTCCGAATATGCTCGAAATCCTGGAAAAATAATCGCTATTTGGGAAGGAGGTATAGCTATCCACGGGGCAATACTTGGTGGAACTTTAGCGGCTTTAATTTTCTCTAAACTCAAGAAAATTTCTTTTTGGCAAATGGCTGATTTAGTTGCACCTTCGGTGATTTTAGGACAAGCGATCGGACGTTGGGGAAATTTTTTCAACTCAGAAGCTTTTGGAAGTCCCAGCAATTTACCGTGGAAATTATATATTCCCCCAGAACGTCGTCCATCCCAGTTTCCCAATATCGAGTATTTTCATCCGACATTTCTCTATGAATCGATATGGGATTTGGGTGTTTTTGCTTTATTAATAACTCTATTCTTTCGCAGCTTGCAGAATAAGCCAAAATTAAAAGTTGGCACGCTGTTCCTAATTTACCTGGCTACATACAGCTTCGGTCGATTATGGATCGAAGGATTGCGAACCGACAGCCTCATGTTGGGACCATTGCGGATGGCACAATTTATTAGTCTAGTTGGTATTGCTTTGGGCGCTGCTGGGTTGTGGTGGCTTTATAAGAAAAATCGTCCGCTTCCTGATGTTGTTTCCCCTGTGGAAGAGATTGGGGGAATGGGGAATGAGGAGTGAGGAGTTTGGAATTGCGAATAACCCAATGCCCAAAAATAAAAAATGCCCCAGAGTATTCTCTAGGGCTTAACCAGGGTGCATCTACCAATTACCTTTACTAAATATGGGGGTATTATCCGGAAACTCACTGAACAAAATCTCCAAATTCTTTTTTGATAAATTTTCGTCCCTAATTTTATGCGTGATATTACTTTAGATTTATGTCGCCAAAATTCAAGTTTTATCTTAAAACCTGCTGTGTATATTGTCGGTGCTGGTCCCGGAGACCCTGATTTATTAACGGTTAAAGCGATAAAAATTTTAGCCAGTGCTGATGTAATTTTATTTGCAGATTCTTTGGTTCCAGAACAAATACTCGATTTTTGTAAAAAGGACGCGGAAATTATTAGAACAGCAAATAAGACTTTGGAGGATATTTTGCCAGTTATGGTTGAGCGAGTGCGTCAAGGAAAATCAGTTGTTCGCTTACAGTCTGGTGATCCGAGTTTGTATAGTGCTATCCATGAGCAAATGCACTTACTAGCAGAAGCTGAAGTTCCTTTTGAGGTTATTCCCGGTATTAGTGCGTTTCAGGCTGCTGCGGCAAAGTTGAAGGTAGAATTAACTGTGCCGGGATTAGTCCAGACTATTATTTTGACGCGGATTAGTGGACGCACGGAAGTTCCTGCAAATGAGGAATTAACAACCCTGGCAGCCCATCAAGCGAGTTTGTGCCTGTATCTTAGCGCTCGTCATGTGGAAAATGCCCAAGCTCAGTTATTAGAACATTATCCGCAGGATACGTTTGTGGCTGTTTGCTACCGCATTGGATGGGATGATGAAATAGTTGCGGTTATTCCTTTAACTGAGATGGCAGCTTTTACACATCAAAACAATTTGGTGCGTACCACACTTTATGTAATTAGTCCAGCACTAGCAAAGAATAATTATAGAAATGTGCGCTCGCGTCTTTACCATCCTGAATATACCCGTTTATTTAGGAGTGCTGAATAATCTAAAATATTTGTTGAACCGCCAAGAACGCAGAGAGCGCCAAGGAAGATGAGGAAAATACTGAACTGCGCTTGTATCAGTTTATAACTATTTTTGGTATTTTTATTTGATGTCTTTTGTCAAGTTTTTTAAGCTGGAAGCTGTTTCTTCTGGTTTACCTGCGAGAGGAAAAATTAAAATACTTTTGATTTCGGGGTTATCTATTAATTCTTTTAAGCGGTGAAATTGTCGTTCGCTAATGGCAACTCCAGCGTAGTTTTTGGCGTAATTTAATTCTTCTTGGAAGTTAGCTTCATTGTAAGCTTGAATAAATACTCGATCGACTTTCCATTGTGGCATATTAGTATGGTGATTTTCCGGTAGTCTCAATCTATATACAGATTGCTAATATACAGATTGCTACCAGTTATCGTCCACACTTTTCGTATGCGATCGCGTAAATTTATATAGCGATTCTCGTTTGCACGTAAGACAAATTAGGGTAAGAGTTTACCCCTACAGTAATCTCGAACGCAAACTGTATTTAACTATTCAGGATGGATGTTATTTGATTGAAGTGCGTGCAAACCATTCTTGATATTGCTTTTGATGTTGTTCGTTATCTACTGCTATGGTGATGTGAATGCGTCTACAACCATTGTCTCGTTCCATTGCGATCGCATTCAATAATAAACTAGCTACTTTGGGTGAAATAAATTCGCCACTAATTGTTAAAGCGCTGTCAAAATTGATTGTTGGGGGCATTTCTGATGATGCTAAGTGAGTTTCTGCAAGTTGTTCTTCTCCCAAGTCAATACTAGCCAATTGCTTATTTTCGGGGCTAATTTGTTCGATAATTAATCTTTCCCGTCGTACTGGAACTGTTACCATGCGAGTTTCGATTTCTTTACGAATAATGACTTCACCGATTTTTGTTTTGGTGCGATCTACTATTAATTTTTCTGCCAGCAAATGCAGAATATCTTCCTCTACAATTCTTATTTCGGCTTTTGTTGATTCTAAGAATATATTTTCCTGATTTGCTGTTTGATTATTAGAGTTGGAATTATCTTGATTTGAGTTCACTGTTGGTTCGTATTCGGCTATACGTTCTAGATATTCAGGTAAAAATTTTGACTGTTCTTTATCTATAATTGAGATAATTCGACGTTCGGGAGTATCAATTTTTTCAACTAATTGACCTTTTAATAAAAAAAGCCGAGGTTTGTTTTGCTTTTGATTATTAACGCTTGAGTTATATAGGTATGAATTTTCAGTGACAATAAAACTAATTTGTCGGTTTGAATCTAAAATTACCTCTTTGACATTACCAATTATCTCTCCATTTTTATCTAGGATTTCAAAGTTACTAATTTTGTTATTTAAATTGGCAATAATAGAGATAATTTGAGTAATCTGATTCGTGTTTTGGGTATCTAGAGTTGTTGCACTGCTGTTAGTCATGGTTTTAGGTTGAATTCTTTATAAATAAATTTTTAGTTTGATGATTACTAAATATTTTATTTTCTATAGGAATCTGGTTTGATTTATGTTGGTATAATTTACTTCCCTCAATCTCTTTCCCGTAATTTAACTATCCTGTACTGATTAAGTCTTATTTCCCTTTATAACCCGGAAATTATCCCCCCTAACCTCCCTTTTCAAGGGGGGAAAATAAAAGTTATGTTCCCTCCTCGCGAGCGGGGAGGGTTAGAGTGGGGTAGTTTTATTTCGGGCAAATCGAGTACTTGATTATACTAATGTTCATCAGTGGTAAGACCAGGTGCATTTACATCCAATTCTTCACGACGGATGGTTTCTTGAGCTTCAACGGTATCTCGATCGACAACTTTGCTTACGCGAACTTCTTCACGAACTACGGTTTCTTTACGAATGTCTGGGGTTTCTTCATAAATGTCGATTTGAGCAATTTCACCTTCACGGAAGGCTGTAGAGTCACCAGAAACAGCTTTGCCTGCATCGTTAGGGGTTGTGCGTTCAATCACGACTCGCTCTCTTTCAATGGGTACTGCAACCCGTGCAGTTTCGGTTTCGACGTGCTTACTAACCGAAACTTCTCCAGATTTACGACGTTGTTTGTTGGCAACTAAGCGTTCTTCGTACAACCGTAGGGTTTGATGATCGCGATCGTTCAAGTCGTAAAGCGATGGTTCTTGGGTATAGGTATAGTTGTCACGGTTATAAGTTGGAGTGTCTGCTGTCTTGCGTGACTCTGATGCAGGTATAGGTGTTTTTGCAACCGATGCATCTAGAGGTGCTGATGTGTCTAAGTATGCGGAAGTTTCAAGTGGTGCTGTTGTATCAACAGTTTGCATGTTACGAGATGCTGTATCTGGATTGCGATAGACTCCACGAACTCGTTCTTCGTAGTCGTAGTCAAGAACGAGATTCTCGTCGAATTCTGGTAATGCTTCTGCTTGTTGACGTGTCATCCCAACAGCATAAACACGATCTGCATTGTAATCGATACGCGATCGCCCTACAGGTAATAGTACTTGTTTACCAAAAATCCAGAAACCTAAATCAACTACAAAATAACGAAAATGTCCTTCTTCATCGACTAAAATATCGCTAATATTGCCAATTTTATCGTCGTTTCCTTCGGCATAAACACCTGAACCTTTAACATCATTACCTTGAAAACTATCGCGATAGTTTGGGTCAAAATCTGAAATTTTATAAAGAGACATAAAATTTACCTTCAAGTTACTTTCAAATGGTTTTATTGCTTATCATCATAGAAATTATTTATTTTGACATCCTCTTTCTCTGGTTTGATTTGAATGGATTATGGAGGAATCTAAAGAAGGATTTTGATTCTTAATTTTCAGCTAGAGAAATTAGGAAAGGTATCCTAGATTTTATTTTTAAACGCAGAGTCTCGCAGAGTTTTACGCGGAGGAATACAGGGAGAGCATATTTTTAAAGGTTAATATACTCTCTTGAGTTTTTGGGTTACGACTCTTGAATTCTATGATAAATTAGTTTCATCCATGTTAAGGTTTCCTTGAGTATCAACATCCAATTCTTCGCGGCGAATTGTTTCTTGTCTCTCAACTGTTTCCTCGTCTATAACTTTTTTAATGTGAATTTCTTCGCGAACAAATGTCTCTTTACTGATATTTGGAGTCTCTTCGTAGAGTTCAATTCTTGCTACTTCTCCTTCTTGAAATTTTAATTCCTTAGAATCTACTATATTATTGCTTGGAGAAGGTTTAATTCGCTCAATTACAACTCTTTCTTTTTCAACGGGAACGGAAATAGTTTGAGTTTCTAATTCAATATGTTTTCCAACGCTAACTTCACCTTTTTTAATGCGATTTTTATTGGCAATCAGTCTTTCTTCGTACAATTTAAATGTTTGATTTTCTCGTGCATCTAAATCGTATAAATTAGCATCTTGTTGATAATTATAAGTATTGCGATCGTAATTAACATCATTCGATGTTGAACGGTAAGCTTGACGAACTTTCTCTTCGTAATCGTAGTCTGCTATAATATCTTCTCGATATTCAGGAAGATGTTCGACTTGCTGTTTGTTCAATCCATCGACATAGACGCGATCGCGATTATAATCAATTCGAGAGAGTCCAATGGGTAGTAAGATTGTTTTGTCTATGGAATCAATGCTTACGTCAATAGCTAAGTAACGAAATTTCCCTTCATGATCCACAAGTACATCTGCAACTGAACCAATTTTAATTTCACCTTCGGTATAAAGGTCTAAAGATTTGATATCATTACCACCAAAGGTTTCTTGATAGTTGTTATCAAAGTCAGCAAGTTTATAAAGTGGCATAATTCCTATTCCTAATTATTTTACAAGTATGTAATTCTTAGCTTAGGGATTTATTCGCCTTTTTTCCTCTTGCTAACGACTTAATTATTTAGAGGTACAGGGAATAGATAGGAAATTTCCAGTACGTCAATTCTAACTAATTACTTAGAGAGACGCGATACATCTCTACATTCCTAATTTCTATTTAATAATTTCTATTTCAATTGATATACGTCGATGGGAAACTTGGATAAATATGCTCCTCCTCCATGTCCGATCGCAATTATTTTACCATTGGGACTAAAGCGAACACTACTTGGATATAATCGGTCTAGATTGTCGTTGTTAGCTGCTGGAACTAGGGTTTGTATGAGTTTTCCGTCTGCGATGTTCCATAGCTTAACTGAAGCGTCTAGGGATGTTGTAGCTATGGTTGTACCATTAGGACTAATTGCGATCGCTTTGATTCCTTCTGGAGATGGTGCTTTAATTATGTTGACAAGTTCACCATTATTTGCATTCCAAATTTTGATTTCGGTTTCGCTACCACTAACTATTTTTTGTCCATCTGCTGTAAAACCAACATAGCTAATGGAACTGCTGTTTCCGGGGATGGTACGAATTAATTTCCCTGTGGCTAAATCCCAGATTTTAACGCTGCTATCAGTTTTTTCGTCGGGAGAACCACCTCCACTAACTAAAATTTTACCATCTGGTCTAATTGCAAGCGATCGCACCCAGCTATTATGTCCTATAAGGGTATTAGTTAATGTTCTGGTTTTCCAATTCCATAGTTTGATGGTTTTGTCGTAACTACCACTAGCTAGGGTTTGTCCATCGGGAGTCATTGCTAAGGCTGTAATTCCCAATGTGTGACTGTTTAAGTTGCCGATAAGTTTACCATTTTTCAAGCTGGTAATCCGAATTGCTTTGTCACTGTTGGTTTTGGCTGTTCCCCCTGCACTAATTAAGGTTTGTGTGTCTGGAGTAATTAATACAGCTTGTACTCCGTCTTTTTGTCCTGGGAATGTGCGAATTAGTTTATGTGTTGAAAGACTCCAGAGTTGAATTGTTTCGTCAAAGCTACCGCTAATTAGGAATTTTCCTTCTTTTGAAAATGCTAAGTCGGAAACATCCCAAATATGCGATCGCAAGCTGTAAAGTTGATTACCCCTATCTTTTTTTCGTGAAGTAGATGCTGATTCGGGGGATTTTAAAGGTGTTTTTTTCGTCTGGGATAGGGATGGATTAACCCAAGTACTGGTTAATGTTCCGATGATTCCTAGGGTAGCTAATGTTGTATTAAATAATTGTTTGTAATTCATGGGGTAATCTTGTTTTGGGATATAGAGATAAAAACCGCAGATTCACGCAGATTCACGCGGATTAATATGGATAAATATGGATGGAGACGTTTTTGTTTCGTGGGGTTTTCGTCATTTTTAAGTAATATTAGGCAATTTAACTGAATATTTATACGTATAAATAAAAATAGCATTAATCTGTGTATTTTCGTAATTTAGCAGTCAGAATGAGGATATGAATATTGGGGAAAACGTAATTCAAATATTCTTCAATAATTAAAATTCTATTCTTTATTCTGATTTCTGCCTCCTTTTTATTAGTTAATTAGATGCTTAATACTTGGTTGTTAAAGTTACAAACATTTCCAGTGATTGCAGTTATTCGCGCTCCCAATTTAGAAGTGGGACGAAAAATGGCTGCTTCTGTGGCAAAAGCTGGAATAAATCTCATTGAAATTACTTGGAATAGTGCTGAAGCAGGTAATTTAATTAACAAGCTTCGTAGCGAATTACCTGACTGTATGATTGGTACGGGAACGGTGCTAAATATCCGAGATTTAAATAATGCGATCGCATCTGGAGCCGAATATGTTTTTACTCCCCATGTCGATGCCGAATTGATCCACACAGGAATAGAACAAAATATACCAATTAATCTAGGGGCACTAACTCCGACGGAAATTGTATCTGCCTGGAATTTAGGGGCTTCTGGGGTGAAAGTCTTTCCCGTACAATCTATGGGTGGTGCTAATTATATCCAGAGTTTACAGGGTCCACTTGGACATATTCCCCTCATTCCCACTGGTGGTGTCACCTTAGAAAATGCTGGCGATTTTCTGCTTTCAGGTGCGATCGCAGTCGGATTAAGTGGTGAACTATTCCCGAAAGCTTTGGTTGAAAAGGGAAATTGGGATGCGATCGCTCAAAATGCCAAAACCTTACTGCAATCCCTTCCAAAATAAATATAGTTGGCAGTCGAGAATACCGTAGGGGAACCCACGGTTGTTTGCCCTGATTTGTATTTCATCATTCCAAATTTAATCGAAATTGCAGGTTATTAAATTCCTGCTCCAAAGTAATTATTTGTAGCATCATTGAAGGAAAATAATTAGGAAAGTTGCTTTAGTAGCAACAGCATCAAAGAAAGTGGGATTTTGATTCCCTTTTCCCCTTTCCCCAAATTTAAGGAACGCAAAAATGGAAGTTATTCCAGCAATTGATTTACTAGAAGGTCGTTGTGTACGACTATATCAGGGTGATTATGCCCAATCGCAAGTATTTAACGAGAATCCGGTTGAGGTTGCCAAACAATGGCAAGATGAAGGTGCAACTCGACTGCATTTAGTGGATTTGGATGGTGCAAAAGCAGGTAAACCGACTAATTTAGGCGCGATCGCAGCAATTACCAATGCGGTATCAATACCCGTGGAAGTTGGGGGAGGATTACGCGATCGCGATAGTGTGAAGCAATTATTGGATATTGGTGTTCGTTGGGCAATTTTAGGAACTGTTGCAGTTGAAGAACCTCAGTTAGTTCATGCTTTATGTCAAGAGTTTCCCAGTCAAATTATTGTTGGTATTGATGCTCGGAATGGGAAAGTTGCTACCCGTGGTTGGTTGGAAACTTCGGAAGTCGAAGCTACTCAACTCGCTGTCCAAATGCAAGAGTTTGGAGCATCGGCAATAATTTACACAGATATTCACCGAGATGGAACCCTCGCAGGACCAAATTTAGAAGCACTCCGCGAACTTGCGAATACAATTTCCATTCCTGTAATCGCTTCTGGTGGTGTTAGTTCCGTCACCGATTTATTGAGTTTACTTGCACTTGAACCCCAAGGAGTAACAGGTGCGATTGTTGGACGTGCCATCTATACGGGTGATGTTTCGCTACGGGAAGCAATCCGTGCTGTTGGTGTGGGACGTATCCAAGATGTTCCCCCAAATCTCGATTTTTCCAGCTTTGCGTAGTTTCCATATTAAGTACAGTTTGCGATCGACAATACCGTAGGGGCAAACGGTTGTTTGCCCTGTTTTTTATTGCCTTTCAATCAGAATACTATTGCCCTGATTTTTATTGCTTTTGAATCAGAATACTAATTC
>NZ_NTFS01000127.1 GCF_002289455.1 Brunnivagina elsteri CCALA 953 | reverse complement strand
TATTGGAATGCTCTTCTGGTCTGTCTCCGGGAAGAGATAAATAATAATTGAGACGAATATCTGGAAGTATTAATGATTTGGAGTTGGACACAATAATCATTGTTCTTAAATTGCCATCAGGAGATATATATTGAACAAGTGAATCCTTAATATTTCCATAACGTGTACCAAAGGCTTCTACAACTCCAAGAAAGTCATTGTTTTGAGTAGTTTCTTTATCATTTAATTGAGGAATACGACGAATAAATATACTTGTATGTCTTTGATTATCTATAAATGGAACTGGTCTAAAATCTAGACCAATTTCTAATTCTTCGTTTCCTAATGCAGACAATTGTTTGATTAGTGTTTGGGCTTTACTTTCCTTGCTTCCTATCGAACCAGATTCAAAACCTGCTTTTTCACGTACTGCTTTTTGATGACCTTTGACATTGATTTTATAATCAAATTCAACTTGTAGATGCATTACACTATATTCAGGGATATTAATTATATTTCCAGGGTCAAAAAAGAACATTTATGTCTCCTTTATTTTGCCAAATTAATCATTTTTATACACATCAAATATCTGCCCCATTCTTTTTCAGATGGGTATTAAAATAAACCTGGTTCATTTCAGAACAACTGAGTTTTGATTATTCTGTTGCGTTATTACGACGTAGGTAGATACTTTTTCAACTATTTAGCTCTTAACCGAGCAGTCTTAACTACTCTGCAAGATGCAATTTCAAAATATGACGCTAAAAACTACAGTTCTCAAAGTAAACTAGGTTTAGCATGGTTCAAAATTATTCTTTTTCTAATTTTTAAAATTAGAAATTAACAAACATTGACACTTGAGCAAATTAGACAAACAGCACGTTAATATCACTCAGCAATTCTAATTAAATTATAATAATTTATAGTTATGTTTTGTTGAATTATGCATTACATTTTAATCAATAAATAGAAGAAAAACTTAGCATGATACAACCCGATTAATTCAGCATATTTTTGTGCGATCGCAGAAGCCACAAGGTGTTATTCCGAACTTGCCGCAGGGCAGAAGGTATAAGCTTTTAATTAAGTTTTGAAATGGTTGATTTCTGTCACCCCATACTAGTACAACACGGCGCAAGTAAACCGACTATTGTGAATACCAAACCCGTCAGAGCCAGAGGTTATAAACCTCTGTCTAATAGCGAAAGTCCTCTAAAAGAGGACTAAATTCAAGCACTAAATGGTAGGCATATTTATGCCATGCTGTGCTAGTTTTATATCTAAATAAAAAAGAGGACAGGCAAGATGCCCATCCCACTATTTAAAATCTACAATCCAAAATCCTAAGATTCCGGTTTACTACAATAGTCATTTAACCCGCTAACCGAACTATCAAATTCCTTAGCTGAATTTGCTGCGGTTTGCAATGCAGAGTTAATATTTTCCCGTGCTTTTTGAATTGTTTCCCTTCCAGCAGTTGAAGCTTGGGCAGTTTTTGCCGAACCTAACGCTTTGCCAGCTTTGCCAATATTTTGACTCAGAGCTTCATAAACCTTAACAATACGGCTTTGATACTCCTTGAGTTTTTCATCTCCTAAATTCAAATCGCGAACTTTGTTAGTAACTCCTTCTAAATCTTTGGCAAGTTGAAGACTAGTTGTTACTTGTGCCCCTTTATTTTTCTCTAAAAGGGATGTTCCGACTTTAACTTCTTTAATCAAGCGTTCGCACTGAGTTACTTTGGTTTCATTACAGCTAGCTAGTAAGAAAGCGATACCCAAGCTTACGGGAATAATAATATACTTATGTGATACCAAAATTAACCGTCCATAACCACTAAATCCCAAATTATAGTATCCGATGATTTAGGTGTTTTAATTATTGTTCTGATAATTTGATATTTCGATAAGATTTCCATCGGGGTGATTTAATTACCAATCTACAGGTAAACCAAGACCTTCTAGTGTTACAGCATCCTTTAAAAGTGGCTGAATTTCCCCATCTATGGCAATTTTCCCTTGGGACAAAACTAACGCTCGTTGCGTAACTTTTCCCAACCATCGCAAATCATGGGAGGCAATCAGCAAGACTTTTCCTTGCCAGTTTAATAGTACCTGTGCGAGCTTCCGTCGCCATCCAGGGTCTAATCCTGTAGTTGGTTCATCCAAGATGAGTATATCAGGTTCCAGGGCGAGGATAGTGGCAAGTGCTGCGAGTCTACGTTGCCCCCCTGATAGTTCGTGTGCAGAGCGATTGGCAAAAGCTTCTAAACCAAATTCAGCTAATAGTTCCCGTGCTTTGTCGATTGCGATCGCATTTGCAACTCCATAATTTCGGGGTCCAAAGGTAATATCTTCTAAAATAGTCGGCATAAATAATTGGTCATTGGCATCTTGGAAACCAAAGCCAATAAATCGACGTATTTGAGCTAAATTTGGTGTTTCGACAGGTATATTATTTACTAAAATTTTTCCAGATTGGGGTTGTTTGAGTCCCATCATATTTTCGAGTAAAGTGCTTTTACCTGAACCCGTAGCACCCATTAAAGCCACGCGATCGCCTGATTGTAAACTAAACGTAATTCCATTTAATACTGGTTGATGTTTTGCATATGCATATACTAAATCGCGAACGACTAATACTGGTTGTGACATTTTAATTTAGGAATTGGGGATTGGGGGATTGGGAATATTACTAAATCCAAGAAGCAACAGTCAAACTAAGAGCTAATCCGATGATTGCGGTAATTACAAAAATTTCTTGTGGTTGCAAGTCTGCATCGATTGGCATTTCTCCTGTATAACCACGTGCAATCATTGCGGCATAAACACGTTCAGCACGCTCTAAACTGCGAAGATATAATGCACCTATCATTGATGCACTGGCATAACGCAACCAATTAGCGGTTCCGTTTAATCCTCTTAGTTGAGCGCTGCGTTGCATTCTTTGTACTTCGTCGAGCAGAATTTCTAGGTATTGCCCCGCTAGTAGTAAGTTTTGTTTAAATGCATTTGGTAATGGTAAAGATTTTAATGCGATACCAAAACTGTGAGGGGGTAATGTTAACAAAAAACTATTCATCGTTAACAAGCAAATTAACGAACGCACTAATATAAAACTTGCACGTTCCCAACCCAAAGGTAATGCGACAAACGATAGAAATATCAATTCCGTACCGACTAAAGCTGCTAACTTAGGGATTTTAACGCGCAAAAGTATTGACCAAAGAAGTGCGATCGCGCCATAAATACCCAGCAGATGCCAAGTGTTTAGCTTGAGAAATGCACAGCCAATCACAATTATTAGGGAGATATATAACCGCAAATTTAAGTTAGGCATAACATTTGAAATTGGGTATGTATTGAATTCCGTACAGATAATCCGCTGGGTTGTTATGTATTTGTATAAGAAAGACGACCCAGTGGGTCGTCTCTACTTAGATTCTTCTTTCTGTATTGGTGGAATCGATATTTCCCATAACTTTGGCAAAACCAAATGCGATCGCAAAACAAACTAGGGAACCAATTAGTCCAGCAATACTTGTACCAATTTTGTCTAATCCTGGTACTGTATAATCTGCAAATGGTGTTGGGATGGAAACCCTGACATTTTCTCCTAGTTTCTCAAATCCTGTTTGTTGTGCTACCCAATCCAAACCATCGGGGGATGAGGAGGCAAATAACGATAATAATCCAGCCACTAGAAATATACTCACAATGGGTACTAACCAACCTTTAAATTCACCTTGTTCCCCTGGAAGTAAATCTGGTCTGGCATTGGCAAGGTAAGTTAAAACTCCACCTGTAATTAATCCTTCACCAACTCCAATCAAAATATGAATTCCTGTCATTGCTGGTAAAACAATGTTGATAGGTGAAGTTCCCGACAACGCTAATTCGATTGATGCAAAGACTGCGGCAACGACAACGCTAATGCCTGCACCAATTCCCGCAGCTAGGGGTAAACGAGTCTTAGAACCACCAAATAGCCTCTGTAATGTTTGGGTTAAAACCCAACCAACCCAAACCCCAACAATTCCCATGTTTACAATATTTGCACCTAAGGCTGTAATTCCTCCATCTGCAAATAGCACTGCTTGAATAATTAATACCGTCGCAATGCACAATGTTCCTGCCCAAGGACTTCCCAAGATAATTGCGGCTAGAGTTCCCCCTAGCAAATGTCCACTTGTACCACCTGCCACAGGGAAATTAATCATTTGTGCGGCAAAAATAAACGCTGTCGTCAAACCTAAAATTGGTGCCCGACGCATCCCAAAAGCCTCTTGAGAGCGTGTTGCCGCTATTGCCAAAGCAACAACACTCGTTACTCCTGCGATCGCAGCTACCGATGGTGACACAAACCCATCAGGAATATGCATAATGTTACCCCTATTTATCTTATTTTATACTCAATATCACGAAATGATTGGTATCTCCAATTAAGAGAAACAAAAATTTTATGTTATTTTCAATGCCCATTAGGGGGATATTTAGTATTTCTAAAGAGGAATTGACATTAGGTTTAAGGGTGCTTTTATATACTTTGTTTTATGAATATCAAGGTTTGTTTATTGAAATTAATTTTTAGTTTAAATTATCTATAATCAAACAAATTTAATATTCGTTGACGCAAACGTTCTAAGAATAACTGTTCTTCCTGACTTACTTCAACAGAAAATATTTCATGAATTAAGGGAGCATCAAGTTGTAAATCAGCTAATAATTTTTGCTGATTAAATATATCTTTGGGAGTACCTTCAATTATTAATTTACCATTATCCATAACAAAAACCCAATCTGCCCAACGATAAACTAAATCAAAATCGTGGGTAGCCATTAATATAGTCGTACCAGAATTATGAATTTTATTAAGGGTATTGATTAAATTACGAGTATGCAACCTATCTAAATAAGCAGTAGGTTCATCTAATAAGATTAATTCAGGTTCTAACACCATTACATCCGCAATAGAAACCCGCTTCTTCTGACCCAAACTTAGATGGTGAACTGGTTTTTGAGCAAGTTCAGTTAATCCAAATTCTAATAAAATTGCTTCTATACGCTGGGCAATTTCTGTATTTGGGATTCCTAAATTACATAAACCATAAGATATATCTTCTTCCACAGTTGCAGCGACTAATTGCTGTTCTGGGTCTTGAAAAACTAGTCCAACTTGTTGACGCAATCTCTGCAAAGAGCGAGAATCATATTTAATAGCTTTCCCTTGCCATAATATATTTCCTTGCTGCGGTTTATAGAGAGCATTTGCTAATAAAAAAAATGTGGTTTTACCACAACCATTTTGACCGATTAAAGCAGACTTTTTGTGTTTGGGAATCTTTAAATTTAGACCATTAAGCGCAGATGCTTTTGTACCAATATAGGTATAATATACCTCTTCAAACTCTAGTAAATATTCTTCCATTTTCAACCCATTCTAATGCGATTAGGAAAATGATGCCAGTTATTGCTTCAATTGAATAACGACTAGACTGTCGATAGCGATATGAATTCCAAACTTGTAATTCCCCAGTAAAACCCCGCGATTTTAAACTCAGTAAAACTTGACGATAATTTTCTAAAGTACGTTTGAGTAACTGCCCGATTAACAGCGCTAAACTTTTCATACTAGTACTAAAATTACGATACCCACCACGAACTTTTTGAGCAATCCATATCTCATTTGCTGTATTTAACAGTACAAAAATAAAGCGATACATTAATAATAAAATTTCGGTGATTAATACAGGGCAACCAATATTTCTGAGGGTTTGCAAAAGCTCACTAAATGGAACCGTGAGCATGATGAAATATAAGCATGAAAGTGATGCGATCGCACGTGTAAAAATAGCTCCTGCTTGGATAACCCCGTGATGACTTATATATAAATAATAGGAACCGATATTTAAACCGCCAATCAAATCATTTTCAATTAAACTAAGATGTGCTAAATCTGTACCATTAATCACTAATGCAGGTAAACTAGTCAACCAAAAAAAAATCGCCGCATAAACTAATTTAAAGTAAGTTTTAGCTGGAATACCAGCATAACCCACAGTCCAAATACTCATCCAAGCTGCAATTAAAATTTGTACTAATGGATGAGAAACAGCAGAAATTATCAACAGCAAACCTGCAAAAGATAACTTGTGTCCTGGTGGTAGCGATCGCAAACGATTAGTATATGCTAAAGAATCAATCTGTATTGTCATTTTGATGTTGTTGCTTTTCGCTACGTCCTTTATATAGTCCAATTACATACCCAACAAAACCTGCACCTAGTCCAGCTTGTGTGGCAAATAATAAACTTTCTACTTCACTACTAGGTAATTCAAACAATGAATTAAACCAAGGTTTATATTGGGGATTTATTTCTTTAATTACACCTTCAGCTTTATCATCAGAACCGCCAAATTCTGCACCTTTTAGTATTACTAACGGAGTCATAGCTAAAATTACTACTGTAAAAACTAATAACCAGTTATTTAATTTATTTTTTGATTTACTCATAATTCCATCCTCGTTTTTATTCACAACAAAGTTTTAAATTGTAAGGTAGTAAAAAATGACCAGTTTCGACTTAAATAGTAGTACGTTCTATCCCAAATTTATAGTTCGGATACTAATTCACGCTAAAAATACATCACCAGGATTTCTAGCCAGCACGATAAAATGTACTATTAAATCTGTTCAAGCAATATTGACTATTCTCTATTTCTCCTGTTTAATTAACTCCAAAGTTTCCAGTTCTTGAGTACCATAGCTAGATAACCAATTCCATACCAGGACAGTTAATAAACCTTCACTAATTGCTAATGGTACTTGGGTAACGGCAAAAATTCCCGCAAATTTCACAAAAGAAGCAAAAAAACCACCAGTCACTGTGGGAAAAGCTAAAGCTAACTGTATCGAAGTGACAAGATAAGTCACCAAATCCGCGATGCTTGCAGCTAAAAATATCGCCAGTCGTTGTTTTCCTGTAGGTATGACAAAACGATATACCCAATAAGCTACAATTGGTCCTGCGATCGCCATTGAAAATGCATTGGCTCCCAAGGTAGTTAAACCACCATGCGCTAGTAATAAAGCTTGAAATAGCAAAACTAAAGTTCCCAATACTGACATCGCCAAGGGACCAAATAGCACTGCTCCTAACCCTGTACCCGTAGCATGGGAACTACTACCCGTTACCGATGGGATTTTTAACGCTGACAGCACAAACGTAAATGCTCCTGCTAGTCCTAAAAGCAGTTTGAGTTCAGGATTTGCCTTGGTAATGCGTGTCAAACTACGTAACCCCAACACAAAAAACGGTAAAGCGACTATCCACCAAAAAATTGCCCACTGGGGAGGTAAAAAACCTTCCATAATATGCATTGCGTAAGCTGGTTGGGCTAAAGTCACGATAAAATAGCAACTTAGTAGGGCAATGGAAACAAACCAGCGAGACTTATGTTTAATTTTATGGATGAAAGTGGGAATAATTCTTGACATACTTTTTCATTTTGCTGGCACTATCAATAGATGTTAATTGATTTTTCTGAAGATGGGTTAGTGCAGCTTAACTAAAGCGATAAGTGGAGCTTAATGCCAAAGCTATATCGCATTATTTTTTTCGATAAAAATAGATTTACAGACAAAACCAACATTACGGGCATCTGGCAAGATTCTCAAAAAGACCATATATTCACGGCTTTTTGCGAATATCATCACCTGTAACCCTTAATTTTTCGTTTAAAAATCGGGTTTCTAATTCAATCAGGGGTTAAAATTAGAAAAGCGAAGAAACTCGATAAGCATAAAGAATCAGCATGGTTTGTGATAATGATGACATCATCGCTGTATATGTTGACTCGAAATGCTGTGTTTGTCGCGAATGTTGTGTAAAGTGAATTGACGGCTCATGCAAGAACTCGACCAAAAAAAAGCTATTGATCTACTCAATTCCATCATGGAATTTGAACTAGCAGGGGTTGTGCGGTATACTCACTATTCGTTGATGGTGACTGGTCCAAATCGCATTCCCATCGTGACTTTTTTTAAAGCACAAGCTAGTGAATCCTTACTTCATGCTCAACAAGCTGGGGAAATTCTCACAGGTTTAGATGGACATCCCAGCTTGAAAATAGCAGCAATGGAAGAAACCTATAATCATGCAGTTAAGGACATCTTAGAAGAAAGCTTGTCCCATGAAAAGAAAGCACTCAGTCTTTATAAAGATTTACTTGGAGTTGTTGACAATGCCAGTATCTATTTAGAAGAATATGCTCGAACCATGATTGGGCAAGAAGAGTTACATAATGTTGAATTGAAAAAAATGCTGCGTGACTTTGGTTAATTATTAATAGACATCTCCGGAAAAGATGTAGAGACGTAGTAATGCTACTTCTCTACAAAGGTTCTGGGCAACGCATAATTAATTTTCGCAGATGTCTAATGGTTAGTGGTTATTAGTTAGTGGGTAATAGTTGTTGATTAATTAGTTACAATAAATAAGTAATTACTATTGATAACTAATTAGTCACTCACTCCAAATACAAAATACTCATTATTGGTAACTCAATACCGATCCACTATCAAACCTCGTCTAGACTTGAGAACTGTATTTACCTAAAATCTGCCGTAACTACTAACCATTAATCATTAACTAATATGAATTTTAGTACTGCCTTACCGACTTTTGTAATCACACTTCGCGAAGGAGTAGAAGCAGCTCTTGTTGTTGGCATTGTTTTAGCTTTACTCAAAAAAGCCAAGCAATCACATTTAAATTCTTGGGTATATGCTGGTGTTGGTGTTGGTATTATCTTAAGTGCATTGGTTGGAGTGCTTTTAAACTGGGCAACTCATGCATTAACTAGGGCAAATCCTGAATATGCTGCCGTCATAGAATTAACACTTGAGGGAATATTCAGCATCATTGCGATCGCAATGCTCAGTTGGATGTTAATTTGGATGACTAAGCAAGCGCGATTTATGAAAGCACAAGTCGAAGGTGCAGTTAATCAAGCACTAAATCAAGATTCAAATGCAGGTTGGGGTGTTTTTAGTTTAATTTTAATCGCCGTTCTCCGAGAAGGTTTTGAAACAGTTTTATTCGTCACTGCCAATCTTCAACAAGGTTTATTACCAGTCTTAGGGGCAATTGCTGGTTTAGCTGCTGCTGCTGCTGTCGGAGTACTTTTATTTAAATGGGGAGTCAATATCAATATCCGCCAATTCTTTCAAGTCATGGGGATATTATTGGTGTTAATAGTTGCTGGTTTGGTTTCAAGTTCATTATATAAATTCGATCAAGTATTTGCCAACCTGGCATTAAGCAGTTCTACATCCGAAGACTTGTGTTTCTACTACGACAAGTTTGCCAACATTCACTCCTGCATTTTGGGACCTTTAGTTTGGGACACTTCAAATATTCTTCCCGACAAAGAATTTCCAGGAATTATCCTCAAATCTTTATTTGGATATCGTCAGCATCTTTATTTAGTACAAGCGGTGGCTTATTTAACTTTCTTATTCTCAATCGGTGGTATCTACCTTCGCAGTATCACTAGTGGGAGTTCCAGCAAAAATACTGCAACACAAAAAGGGTAAATTAGAAAGTTATACCAATTACTTGTGAAGCTGCACATTATTTCGATTCCTCCAACCTCCCCTTGCTTTACGCACTTCGCGTTCCCGAAGGGTAGGGGAGGTGCCACAGGCGGTGGGGTTATTTTATGCATCTTCATATTAAAATGATATTAGGAGTTAGGAATTAGGAGTTATGAGTTAGGAATTAGGAATTAGAAATTAGGAATTAGAAATTAGGAATTAGGAATTAGGAATTAGAAATACAAAATATTTATCATTTTTATCCTTCTTATCATTTTTACCCATACCCACATAACACCATGTCCAAAATTAGTATCAAACAACTATTTACTTACCCATTTAAGGGATTATCGCCACAAATCCAGGAATCCGTTTACCTCAAAACAGGACATGGAATACCAGGCGATCGCGCTTTTGCTTTAATGTATAAAAATACAACAACAGCAACTAATGATACTAAGCAAATTCCGTGGATGAAAAAGCAAAACTTCGCCATGCAAAATGACTGGCACGCTTTAGCTGCATTAGATTGTAGTTATGATGCCACAACGGAAAATCTGACAATTAAACGCAAAGGAATAGAATTACTCGTCGCAAATACAAACACTTCAGAAGGACGCGATCGCATTTCCACTTTTTTTACTGGATATCTCGCAGCAAGTCACCCCAGTCAAGCAGCCACAAATAAAAACATCAAACCCCTACAACTAGTGGGAAAATATGACAAAACCCGCTACTGCGATCGCGAACCAGTTCACATTTCCCTCGTCAGTCAAGCAACAATAGATAATTTAAGCGAAATTGCCGGAAAACAAATAGATGTTCGTCGCTTTCGTCCAAATATCGTAATTGATGGTGTTTCTGCATGGGGTGAATTTGATTGGATTGGAAAACATCTAAAAATTGGTAGCGTTACGGTTGAAATTACCGCTCCTATTAATCGTTGTTTAAATATTGATGTTAATCCTGAAACCGGAGAACGGGATATCCATTTACTTTCGCTCTTACCAAAGCATTTTCAACATTCTCAAACTGGTGTTGTTGCGAAAATTATTTCCGACGGTAACATTACAAATGGAGACTTAATTATTACTTGTTAAGAGTGTTCCAAGTAAAAAAGTGCCCAATTGTCATGCTGAATGGAGCGAAGCGCAATGAAGCATCTCTGTCTATTACATAGCGACTCAGGATCAACAGTTGGATCATTTATTTCTTGGATTACTCTAAATACAACCATTACTTGATATAACTATTACTTGCATTTGCCGTAATTTTTGTCAACCGTACCAAAATTAGTATTTAGTGTTTAGATTAATCTTCTCAATAGTTGAGCTAATTGCAAAAATAAAACAACGCTATTGCAGTACTTTCAAGTCATTGACTTTAATGAAATATACGTCGCCATGATTATTTAAATCATAGCTCATCAAAGCACTATAAAATCGTTAACCAAAAACATGATTGTCATCATTTCTTGACAAACTTTACATTAAACCAATTAGTAAATTTAATTATATGTATATTTTAAATAGCTTTAGATTATATATCAACTCATAGGACACAGCAAATTGCAAGTAAGTGAGAAATACAATACTATTTTATGTGAAGCTGCTAAAAGAATATTGATTATTAAACATGGATTGCGTATTAGGGATTGATGGTGGTGGAACAAAGACAGTTTGCATTGTGATGAACGCAGAAAAAGAAATATTAGGACGTGGAGAAACAGGAGCATCTAACTATCAAAGTATTGGTATTAATGCAGCTTTTAAATCGATTGAATTAGCGATTGAGAATGCAGTTATAGAAGCACTTAAAACAATAAAAAGTTTAGAAGTACAAGTCATTTGTTTGGGATTAGCAGGTGTAAATCGTCCGAGAGATATAGAAGTCATAAAAAAGATAGTTAATGATTTACAAAAAAGTCATAGACTACCTATTATGTGGGAATTGGAACAGATAATTCAACCTGATAATAAATCAAACAATATAATTATCTGCCACGATGCATTGATTGCATTAGTAGGTGGAATTTGTCGCGATGTAGGAATAGTTGTCGCTGCGGGAACAGGTGCGATCGCATATGGGAGAAATCACCAGGGAATTAGTAAACGTGTAGGTGGCTGGGGATATATCTTAGGTGACGAAGGTAGTGCTTACCAAATTGCGATCGCAGGCATGAAAGCAGCAATACAAGCTTATGATGGTAGGGGCGAATTAACGAGTTTGGTAGATGTTTTTACAAATCATCTTCAACTTGAAACTATTGAAGATTTAATTGAGTTTGTTTATCGTCGTGGAATGGGAGTAAAGGATATAGCAGCTTTTGCAACTTTAGTTGATAGTGCTGCGGTGGATGGTGATGGGGTTGCAAATGAGATTATTGATGATGCTCTGGGGGAATTAGTAAAAGCAACTTTTACAGTTATTGATGCAATTTTCTGTCCCCACATCCCTAACCCCTCTCCGCAAACAATTAGAAATGATGATTTTGAGATTGTGACGACAGGTAGTGTGTGGAAGGGAAAATCGAATATTCGTGAAAGATTTATTAAGGTGATTAATCAGAAGTATCCATATATAAAGGTAATTCTGCCAAGATTTGAGCCAGCTTACGGTGCAGGTTTATTAGCTTTGAAACAATATTTGCAAAAGTCAGATAGCAAAGCAGCGCATTAACTAGCAGTGGATATGGTTTAAGCTGTTCCGCATTTAAATCATATAATCCAAATTATTATAATTATTGTGGGGTGGGTATCCCTGCCTGCACTAATATATAATCTAGAAGCTTTTTAGCTTATCACATCCCAATGAAAATAAGCGTTAAGCAGGGCTTATCGGCAAAGACGTATCGCATGACTTTTCAGACAGATGTGACTGGTACTTAGGGTGACATAAATCTTTTGTCATATGTGATACTCTATTCATGAAATCTTTAAATATTGTTCGGTGGTTTTATGTTATCTACATAAAAAGTAAGGCAAAACAAATGCTCACAATTAGTAATAATTTTATCTAAGTTACTAACTATTGAGCTTTTTGTATTTAGAGAAAATTAGACTCATAAATGTATTTTATCATTTAGAAGAAAAATGCCAAATATATTAGTAACAGGTGGAGCCGGATTTATTGGTGCTAATTTCGTTCTTCTGGCAAGAAGTCAAAAGTGGGCTAATGTAGTTAACTTAGATAAGTTGACTTACGCTAGTAACTTAGAAACATTGGCTGAACTGCAAAACGATGAAAATTATCATTTTGTGTCGGGAGATATTAGTAATCTAGAGTTAGTAAGTTATTTACTGGAACAATATCAGTCAGATGCAATCATTAATTTTGCTGCCGAAAGTCATGTTGACCGTTCAATACTCAGTCCAGAGGATTTTATCCAAACTAATGTCGTTGGAACATTTAAACTACTGGAAGCAAGTAAAACCTATTGGCAAAAACTTTCATCTCAAAAGCAGCAGCAATTTCGCTTTTTGCATGTGTCTACAGATGAAGTATACGGCTCTCTGAGTCCAACAGACCCTGCATTTAGAGAAGATACCCCCTATGCACCTAATAGTCCCTATGCAGCTTCTAAAGCTGCCTCAGACCATTTTGTACGGGCTTATTATCATACCTATGGTCTACCAACTTTAACTACAAATTGCTCGAATAATTATGGACCACGACAGTTTCCAGAGAAACTAATTCCTTTGATTATTCTTAATGCTTTAGAAGGTAAATCTTTGCCGATATATGGAGATGGTCAAAATGTTAGAGATTGGCTATATGTAACTGACCATTGCGAGGCTATTTATCTTGTTTTGAAAGAAGGAAAAGTTGGCGAGACTTATAATATTGGTGGTTTAAATGAACAAACTAACTTAAGTGTCGTTGAAAAAATTTGTGCAATTTTTGATAAACTGGCTCCTAAATCTAATTTCCTTCATTCTTCTCTAATTACTTTTGTGAAAGACCGTCCTGGTCACGATCGAAGATATGCTATCGACTGTAGTAAAATCAAACAGGAGCTAGATTGGCAGCCAAAGGAAAATTTTGATAGTGGCTTATTGAAGACTGTCCAATGGTATTTGGATAATTCTGCTTGGATTGAGTCTGTGCGTTCAGGTACATACCAAAATTGGATTAAACGAAATTATGATAGTAGATGTGAAAATAACAAATAATATAGCAATTCAATTTCATTTGTAAACAAACAATGTAGAAACGCAATATATCGCGTTGCTCCCAAATATGTGAGAAAAAAAATGAAAGGTATTATTCTTGCAGGTGGTTCTGGTACACGTCTTTATCCTTTAACTCATGTTGTTAGTAAACAACTAATGCCTGTTTATGACAAACCAATGATTTACTATCCTTTATCTATATTAATGCTGGCAGGAATACGAGAGATTTTAATTATTTCTACACCTGCTGATTTGCCATTATTTCAAAGGCTATTAAAAGATGGTAGTCAATGGGGTTTAGAGTTCAGTTATGTTGAACAGTCAAAGCCAGAGGGATTAGCACAGGCTTTTATTCTTGGAAAAGATTTTATTGGGAATGAGCCAGTTTGTTTAATTTTGGGCGACAATATTTTTTATGGTCATGGATTGGTAGATGTATTGGCTCGAACTGCAACTTTGAAAGAGGGTGGATTAGTATTTGGTTATCAAGTAAAAGACCCAAGACAATATGGTGTCATTGAATTTGATGCTTTTGGAAAAGCAATTAGTATTGAAGAAAAACCATTGAATCCGAAGTCAAAATATGCTGTACCAGGAGTCTATTTTTATGATTCTCAAGTTGTAGAAATTGCTGCTAATTTGAAGCCTTCTATTCGCGGTGAGTTGGAAATTACAGATGTGAATTTGGTTTATTTACAACGTGGACAACTGCAAGTAGAAGTTTTGGGTCGAGGATATGCTTGGTTAGATACTGGTACTCATGAATCGCTGCATCAGGCTGCTAATTTTATTCAGACTTTAGAAGAACGACAGGGATTAAAAATTGCTTGTATTGAAGAAATTGCCTACCATTTGGGATATATTGACTCAACTAAGTTACGTCAGTTAGCTGAATTTATGGCTAAAAATAGCTATGGTCGTTATCTGCTGGAAATTTTAGATAATGAAGAACATTCTGAAATTAAGCAACAGAAAGATGTAAGTCTTGCAAAGAAAAAATTAGAGCAGGATTTATTGCAGGTAAAAAAGGTATTGTAATGAAGGTAATCTAAACATAAATTCCCGATGTACTAATAATTGAACAGCAGATTTTTGCAGACAGTCGCGGTTTCTTTTATGAAAGCTATAATGAGCAAGTTTTGCTATAAAAAGCTGGTATATCGGCACATTTTGTCCAAAACAATCATTCGGTATCAAAGATTTCGCTTGTCACCCTAAATTATCGCTAATCCCACACTCCCCATAAACCCAAAAGCGATAAGCGGAGCTTAACGCCAAGGGCGTATCGCACATTCCAACAAACCCAGAAACGCAATCGAGAAAAGATTTAACCTCTGGCGCTTGAGAGTTATAATTAGTGTAAACGTGCTTTTCTTTATAGATTTTTAGCTTAACAGAATGGCTATGACATTAAAAGAACTGGAGAAACAACTACTTGCATTAACGACCGTTGAAAAAACCCAAGCCATACAAATATTAGTTCAAAGTTTGACCAATACTTGGCAGGGAATTGAAAAAACACCCGGTGTATGTGGCGGTGATGCTTGTATTGTAAGTACTCGTATTCCCATTTGGTCGTTAGTAAATAACCGTGATTTAGGTATGAGCGATGCTGAGATATTAAAAGCTTTTCCTAGTCTTAGTGCTGTTGATTTAGCTAATAGTTGGGCTTATGCGAATGCTCACAAGATTGAGATTGAAGAAGCTATTAGAGAAAATGATGAAGTAATGCGAGAAAATTAGGATACAGGATATTTAAAAATTGGCACGTTTTTATACAGATGAGAATTTCCCATTTCCAGTAGTAGAATTTCTGCGTGTTTTTGGGCATGATGTCTTAACAGCGAGGGATGCGGGAAAAGCGAACCTAAAAATACCTGACGAAAATGTATTAGCGTTTGCAACAATTATGGAACGTTAACTTTTAACACTTAATCGGCGTGATTTTATTCGATTAGAGAACTCCACAGAAAGAAATGCTCTTCGGTCATTCTGTAGCTTGCTACTTACAGAAGCCGCTTGCGCGTCTACCCGCAGGGTGGAAC